>CAJPML010000210.1 GCA_905371725.1 Leptotrichia sp. oral taxon 215 | reverse complement strand
GTTACTTCTGTTTTATTTAATAAATTAGTTCAGTTTTAAATAGGTTTTACTATATTTTTTATATTCATACATTCCAAGACGGTTATTCATAATATAGGCAATAGGAATAAAAAGCTTTCTAAATCCATGGAGCAGGTATTTTAATTCATCAGTGAAGTTAATAAGCCCTGTCTGTTTTATTTTTGGATTGAGTTTAACAACTTCACTTCCATCTTTTACTCCCCATTTGAATTCTGCATTTTTCATTGTTTTTAAAGTATCGTGTCTTCTTGCCTGCTTTACAAGTTTTTTAGAAAGTAAATCCAGATAAAGCGTAAACTTGTCAAATCGGTCAGTCAGTATATTAAGAAAATTTTTCACTTCATTTTCATCAAAATACATAAGAACACCTTCAGAAATAATAAGCAGCTCTTTTCCATTAATTTCAACATCTTCAGTCCAGCTTGAATCAAAAGCTGATTTTGGAATATTTCTGACTCTTGGATTTTCTTCAAAAAATACTTTTCTTTGTTCTATAACTTCAGGTAAATCAAGATTATACCATGTTATTTTTCCATTATCAATTCTGCTGAATCTTGTATCAAGTCCTGCACCAACTGAAACAATAACGCAGTCAGGGTATTTATCCATAAATTTTTTTATTTCCTGATCCATAGTTTTTGCTCTCGCGAGAATTCCATAATATGACATCCATCCCTTATCAAATTTACTGAAGTCATAGTCAATTCTGGACATTATTTCAGCAGATTTTTTATCATTCAGTACAGGATTAGGACTGTCTGCATCTTTTCCTCTGGCATTTAATGTGATTAGAAGAGTTTCTGAAACGTTTTTGAATTTTGTATCCATGTGAATCATCTCCATTTTTAAATTATTTTGATTATCAAAATTTATATATTATATTTAAGCAGAAAAAAACATTTAAGTCAAGAAAATAAAAAAAATTTTAGAAACTTTTTATGAAATATATGTTATAATTAACGTTCTGGTAAAATTTTATAACAGTAAGAAATAGAGTAAAAAATAGTAAATTCAGTAAAGATAATAAACTTATATGTGCATGAGATAAACATATGTATTTGAAAAAATTTAAGGAGGAAAACAGATGGAACAGGAAAGGCATGGAAAAAAGAGGAGATTTCATGAATTTCTGGAAAATTATTATGAACTTTCAAAAAATGGGACAGATGTAAAAACAGAGATAATAGCGGGAATGACAACATTTCTGACAATGGCATATGTGCTTGCTGTAATTCCTGGATTTTTAAGAGAAGCGGGAATTCCGGAGGGAGGATTGTACACTGCAGTATGTCTGGTAGCAATGACAGGAACTCTAATGCATGCATTGTTTTCAAAACTTCCTGTAGCAACAGCTCCCGGGCTTGGGCTTACAGTGTTTTTTGTTTCAACAGTTGTTGGAAGGATGGGATATACATGGCAACAGGGCCTTGCGGCTGTTACTATTTCAGGTGTTGTACTTGTACTTGTGACAGCCTCTTCAGTCAGAAGAATTGTGCTGGATGGACTGCCGGAAAATATAAAAACTGCAATTACAGCAGGAGTAGGACTTTTTATAGCATTAATTGGATTAAAAAGTTCAGGAATAATTGTAGCGACAGAAACAGGGCTGTTTTTAGGAAACTTTAAAGAAAGTTCTGTACAGCTTAGTGTATTTGGACTGCTTCTGATGCTAATTCTAATGGCAAGAAATGTGAAAGGGGCATTAATAATATCAATAATTGCGACTACTTTGCTGGGAATACCTATGGGAGTGACGGATTTAAGTAAATGGAATGGTTTTGTATTACCCGGTGGTGTAGGTGATTTATTTTTTAAACAGGATTTTAAAGGTCTGTTAGGACAAAAGGATGTATTTTCAGGGCTTATAAATATAGTAATGATAGTACTTACAATAAGTATGGTTGATTTTTTTGATAAAATAGGTACCTTGCTGGCAATAGCAAGTAAAGGAAAGCTTTACAATGAAAAAGGTGAAGTTAAAAATATGAAGAGGGCATTGCTGTGTGAATCATCTACAACTATAATAAGTTCCTTTTTTGGAGCAACAACTACTTCAACATATCTGGAGTGTACTGCGGGCATAGCAGAAGGTGGAAGAACAGGACTTGCAGCCTTTTCAACTGCCATACTGTTTGGAGTTTCCTTTTTTCTGTCAGGAATAGTAAGCATTATTCCTGGAGCTGCAACATCTCCTGCTTTAATAGTTGTAGGAGTGTTAATGCTTGGAGTAGTTACAAAGATTGATTTCCATGATTTGACAGAAGGAGCACCGGCATTTTTTGCAATTACACTGATGCCTTTTACTATGAGTGTTGCTGAAGGAGTGGCAGGATCGGTAATAAGCTATGTAGTTTTAAAGCTTGCAACAGGAAGAAAAAAGGAAATAAAGCCAATAATGTATATACTGGCTATCCTTTTTATATTAAAGCTCGCTTTGACATAGTTTCTAAAATTGATTTTAAAACAGGTGGCTAAAAAAGTTGACAAATATTTCTACAATGATTGGTATGAATATGGAAGGCAACATATTGGCCACTTTTATATTTTTTTTGAGAACAATATTGATTCCTAAGCCGCAAATCATTATTCCGCCTAAAAAATTTAAGTCAGTTATTGCATTTGGAGTAAGGAAATCTTTTATCTGCCTTGCAAAAAGAAAAAACAGTCCTTGGTAAATAAGTGCTGAAAAAGCTGAAAAAATAGTTCCTACTCCATATATAGATGCAAAAACTATAGCTGTAGCACCATCCAGAACGGCTTTTATATTTAAAATTTTATCATCTCCTGTAAGACCACTGTTTATGGAGCCCATTATTGCCATAGCTCCTATACAGTAAAGAATAGTTGTTACAGAGAATCCTTTCGCAAAATTAAACTCTTTTTCTTCACTTTCAATGGAATTTAAGGAGTTTTTATTTCTATATGAAATTGATGAAATTCTTGAAAATTTATTTTCAATAAAAATACTTAATTTTTTTATTTGTAAATCTATATCAATAATCTGCCCGATGATAGCTCCAGCTATGAGATACACAAGAACAGTAATGTCCCTATTTGATTCAAGTGTACTTTTTACTCCTGATATTATAATGAAAAGTCCGATACTGTCCATTATAATATTTCTCATGCTTTCCTTTATTTTATTTCCTATAACAAGGCCAAGTATACTTCCCGCTAAAATAGCGATGAAATCAGTAATAATTCCCATTTTTTTCCTTTCAGATATTATTTTCAGAAATGATTATATCATAAAAAAACATAAAATTATAGGAAAATATATGAGTTTTTTAAAGCATAATATGATAAAATGTTAAATTTTTCCGATTCATCGTACTTCAAATT
>CAJPML010000209.1 GCA_905371725.1 Leptotrichia sp. oral taxon 215 | reverse complement strand
TATATACCCTATTTCTGGTTTTTCACATAGTCTCTTTTTTTACATTATATAATTTTTATCTATTCTTCAAAACAAGTTCAGCAATATCTTTTGCTCTTAAGTTATAGTTATTCAGCATTGTTTCTCCATCGGCACTTTGTCCAAACACATCATAGATTCCATGCTTTACAACTTTTGTAGGATGCACTTCTGACAGGTACTCTGAAACAGCACTTCCAAGTCCTCCCACTACTGAATGTTCTTCACTTGTTACGATAAATTTACATTCTTTCGCAGCCTTTAATACTGTCTCTTCATCCAGAGGTTTTATAGTAGACATATTTATTACTCTTGCTTTTATTCCTTCTTTTTCAAGCAATTTAGCAGCTTCTGCTGCTTCGTAAACCATAAGTCCTGTGGCAATTATGGCAACGTCATTTCCTTCAGTAAGAGTGTGAGCCTTCCCTATTTCAAATTTATAGTTTTCATCAAATAATACAGGAATGTTCAATCTTCCCAATCTTACATAAACAGGCCCTTCATATTCTGCAACTGCAAAAATCATTTTTTCAGTTTCAACAGCATCGGCAGGAGATAATACAACCATTCCAGGCAGCGATCTCATCAAAGCCATATCTTCCACTGACTGGTGCGATCCCCCGTCCTCTCCTAATGAGATTCCTGCGTGAGTAGGACATATTTTAACATTTAATTTAGGATAAACAACACTGTTTCTTATCTGGTCAAATGCTCTTCCTGCAGCAAAATGTGCAAATGTTGATGCAAAAGGAATTTTTCCTGTTGCCGCTATTCCAGCTGCTGTTCCTATCATATCAGCTTCTGCTATACCTACATTTATATGTCTTTCAGGGAATTCTTTTTTGAAAAATACTGTCATTGTTGATTTTGATAAATCTGCTTCCAATACTACTACATCTTTATTTTCTCTTCCTAATTTAGCTAATGCTTCTCCATATGCCTGTCTAGTTGATTTTTTTTCCATTATCCATACCTCCTATTGTAATTCTTCCATAGCTTTTTTATACTCTTCATCATTTGGAGCGGCTCCGTGGAATCCTGCATTGTTTTCCATGAAAGAAACTCCCTTACCTTTTACAGTATTAGCAACTATTACTGTTGGTTTTCCCTTTACAGTTCTGGCTTCAGCAAAAGCTTTTATTATTTCATCATAATTATGACCGTCTATTTCTATTACGTGCCAGTTAAATGCCTTGAATTTATCTGAAACAGGGGAAACATCCATTACATCAGATACTTTCCCGTCAATCTGAAGATTGTTGTAATCTACGATTGCAACTAGGTTATCAAGCTTATAGTGAGCCGCTGTCATTGCCGCTTCCCATATCTGACCTTCCTGTAATTCTCCATCTCCTAATATTGCATATACTCTGTAATCATTATTGTATATTTTAGCGCTTATTGCCATCCCATTTGCAGCTGAAAGCCCTTGCCCTAGAGATCCTGTTGACATTTCAACACCTGGAAGTTTTTTCATATCAGGATGCCCCTGCAATGGCGAATGCCATCTTCTTAAAGTAGGTATCAAATCTTTGCTTGCATAGCCTTTTTCTATTAATGTTGCATAAAGTGCAGGTGCAGCATGTCCTTTACTTAATACAAATCTGTCCCTGTTTTCCATTTTTGGATTTGCAGGATCCACATTCATTTCATTCCAGTATAGTACAGCCATAATATCAGCTATTGATAATGATCCTCCCGGATGTCCCGATTTAGCTCCATAAATCATTTCAATGATGTCTCTTCTTAAGTCTTTTGCTATTTTCTGCAACTCTTTAATTTCCATAAAAAACCTCCATTATTATTTTTATTTCTAGTTTATATAATCATAAAATTCGTAACTTTCATAATTTACAGTACTTACATTTTTCATTTTCTAAAAATACAAGTCATTTAACACAAAGCATTTTTAATTATTAACACTACAAAACTCTTATTCAGTTTGTATCTAGTCTTCTTTTTTCAAGTTATAGAAGAACAGTGATACAGCAAATAATAGTAATGCAACTACAAGTGTCACTTTAACTCCAAGTTCCGTTGCACCTTTTACACCCTCAGTACTCTGATTTCCGACAACAAGTAAAGTTGACTGGACAACCTGCTGTACAAGAAATGCAAGTTTAAGGAACATTCCCTGTATTCCAAACATAAATCCTTCAAGACTTACATTTTTAGTTTCTGACAGCTTTGCAGAAATTTCACTTAGCATAGCCTGAGGAAAAATAAATGCAGCCCCGCTTAATCCTGTTCCACAGATTACAAAAAAGACATAGGCTAAAATTGAATTATTTTTATTTATAAATAACAGTCCAAAAGTTCCGGCTATCAAAAGCAGCATATCTACTATCAGTATTTTTTTATACGAATATTTTTTCCCAAATTTATTTGTAATTGGAAAAAATAGTCCTGCCATTCCAAACAGTATAACTGATATTACCGTAAGAAATTTTATATCCTTCTGCATTACTGCACTCAGATAATATGTCAGATCTCCACGAAGTATGTTGAATCCACAGAAGAAAAAGAAATATCCTAAAAAATACAGCACAATTTCCTTATCCTTAAGATGTGAAACAGATTTCATAAATCCAAGTGATTCTGTCTTAGGCCGATTCTGTGTAAGCTGTTTTTCCTTCAGAAAAAAAATACATGCATAGATTCCAAGCACTGACAGTATTGTAATTAAAATTACCGTTTTACGTATCCCTACTTCTGTATTCATTACACCGTTTACCATACCTAATTTTGATATTAAAATTCCTGGAAGAACCATCGCTACTCCGGTAAATATAAGTCTGAAGGTTGACTGCATTGTTGAAAGATTCAGTCTTTCTTCCTTATTTGTAGCTAAATCAGGAATTAAGGCATTGTATGGAGCGGCGACAAGAGTATATGCCGTAAAATAAAGTCCTCCAACAATTGACAAATAAATAAGCGTTGCCATCTGTGAACTTTTTACAGGATAAAAATACATAACTGTAAGAATTCCAAGTGGCAATCCTCCTATTAACATAAATATCGATCTTTTTCCAAAATGTGATTTTGAATTATCAGATAAAAATCCTACAACGGGGTCTGACACTGCATCAATAATTCTGGCAAAAATAAATGCCAGAACCAGATACTGAGGTTTCAGTAACGGAACAAGATTTTTCTCAGTTTCAGGTGGCAAATAATAATACGACAGCCACTGGTTATAAATCTGATCTATCATAAAATATGAAACACCCAGACCATAAATAATGTATTTACTTTTTGTCATTTTTGACATACTTTTCTCCATTTTCTAAATTATTTGTTTTTTAATTCTTTTTCTTTCCCATTAACTTTTTTTATTCATTCTCATTATCATCAAAATCA
>CAJPML010000208.1 GCA_905371725.1 Leptotrichia sp. oral taxon 215 | reverse complement strand
ACTTGAAAAAATAAAAAGAAAAAACTATAAACCTAAAGAAAGTGCAAGGGAAGAGACATACGGCCCCAACTATACACCTGAAATGGAAATAAAATATATCAGGTACTGCCATCTGAGTGAAGTAAATGTAAAAGTAGGTGATACTGTAAAGGCAGGACAGGTAATTGCAAAAACAGGTGTTACAGGTAATGCAAGCGGCACACGTGCTCCTCATTTACATTTTGAGATTGCCTATGAAATGAGAGGAAAAGGACTTATTAACAGAGTTAATCCTGAAATGTATTTTAAGATAAAAAATGGAAATGAACTTTCAAAAGAAGAAAAGAAAACTCAACTAGATGCAAGTCAGCTAATCTGGAAAGAGGCTAAAAAGTACTATGAAGGATTTAGGCTGGCAAGTGTGTTTATGGAAGAGGAAAATGAAAAAAGGCTTAAGGAAGAAGAAAAAATCAACAAAAAGCTTTTAAATAATAAGGTATCTAAAAAGAAAAGACATAATAAAAAATAGAAATAGATTATAGAAAATACGATAATAGGAAATGAATTTAGGAAAAGTCATCTGTTCAAACCTTTAGATAAGTTTTTGACTTTTCCTTAATGAATGACTATTTTATGTGAGTAAGATTTTAGTAAATGAATTAAATATAGTTTTCATATATTGCATTTATATTTTTGCTATTTTGAGACAACCTCCTTTAAAATAATTTTTATAACACATCCATATATTTTTTCAATCTTCCAATTGCCTCTTCCAGTATAGATATGTCATGAACTATGGAAAATCTTACATAATCTTCCACCTGAAATGTTGACCCCGGAACAATTGCAAGACCTGTTTTTTCAAGTAAATCCAGTGCAAAATCCAAGGATTTCATATTTTTAAGTCTGTCTATATTCTCATATCCTGCAAAAATATAGAACGCTCCTTTAGGCTCAAGACATTTAAATCCCATTTTTTCAAGTTCCTTCTTAAAATATTCAACTCTTTTTCTATATATTTCAGAAACTTCCTTTCTGTCTGAACATTTTTCAAGAGCCGCCAATGCTCCATATTGTGACAATGTAGAAGTGCTTGTAACATTATACTGGCTTACTTTCTTTACTTGAAGCTGTAAATCAGGATTTGTAATTATATACCCTATTCTGTAGCCTGTCATTGAATGTGATTTTGAAAATCCGCTCACTATTATAAGCTGTTTTTCCAATTTTTCCCAATATTCTCCAAATGAAGTATATTCCTCAAAAACAATGGAAGCATATATTTCATCACTTAAAAGATATATTTCCTTATCTTTTAACAAATCTGCAATTTTCTCCATTTCTTCCTTCGCAAGAGTTGTTCCCGATGGATTGTTTGGATTAGTCAGAATTATAAGCTTTGTCTTTGGTGTTATATGTTTTTCAAGTATTTCTGCTGTCAGCTTAAATTCATTTTCCCTTAAATCAATGTATTTAGGAACTCCTCCTGTCAGCTTTATTAATGAACCATATCCCACATAGGCAGGTGTCGGCATCAGAACTTCATCTCCATCAGCAATTATAGCTTTCATTACTGATCCTAGTCCTTCTGTTGATCCTACTGTAACAAGAACATTATCTGCAGAAAATTTTCCGCTAAAATTTTCATTATAAAAATTAGCTATTCTATGACGTAATTCAGGCATTCCACCTACAGGAGAGTATTTTATCCTTGTATTTACTGCATGATATGCGATAGCCTTCTTTATTTCCTCAGGTACATCAATATCAGGTTCTCCAAGCGACATATTTATAGTATTTTCATAAGTCTGCATTTTTTCATATATTTTTCTTATATCTGAAATCTGTATTTCCTTTACTGTCTTATTTATATACATTTTTTCCCTTTCAATAAATTTTTTCATAATTAAGATGGGTGATATTCTTTATTTCCTTTATTATTTCCTCATTTTCTTTTTCTTCACTTCCATTTATATATACAATTTTTCCTATATTCAAATCTGATTTTCTAAGCAGATCAACTGTAAGCAATACCTGATTTAAAAGACCTTTTTTATTTTTAGAAACTACTATTATTTCAGAACTTTTTCTATATTCGCATATAAAATCCAGAATACTGTAATATCCTTCCAATGGAAGCAACAAACCTCCAACTATTCTTATAAATACATAGTCATTATTATTTCTTGCCTCTTTAACTTTATTTCTTAAATCTATAAGAGGAAAGTCAATTTGTTCAGCTGCTGCAAATTCTTCTTTTTTAAATTCATTTATACGGGATTTTATAATGATAGTTTCACATTTTTTATCTTTAAAAACTTTCTCCTTGTACATCTTTTCCACTTCTTTTTTTCCTGCATCTATTTCTGTACCTACAAGAAAAATAATTTTACCTTTTTCTTCTTCTCTATGCTTTACTATATGATGTCTCCTACATCTAGCTTCATAATTTTCAGAAGCACCTACCATAACTAGAGGATCATCATAATAGGCAGGTTCTCCATTAATCAGCCTCTGACTTGCATAGGCAGGCTTTCCGCAAACTGTACATATTGCATTTAGTTTATCAACTCTGTCTGAAATGCTCATTAATTCCGGCACAGGATGATAAGGTTCTGCCCTGAAGCTCATATCAAGCCCTGCCACTATTATTCTTTTTCCATATTCTACATATTTTTTGCAGAACTTTACTACATTTTCTCCTAAAAATTGTACTTCATCTATTCCTATTACCTGTGCATCAATATTTTCAGTCATTATTTTTTCCATTTGATCTACAGAATTAACTGAATAAGCCTCCAGACTCTCATTTCCATGGGAATATATACCATTTTCTCCATACCTGTTATCAATAGACGGACTGAAAACAACTACCTTCTGCTTCGCATACTTGGCTCTTCTCAGTCTTCTTATAAGTTCCTCACTTTTTCCAGAGAACATGCTCCCTGTAATAACTTCCAGCGAGCCCATATTCATAATATTTTTATTTATCTGAAATTCCATTTAGAAAGTCTCCTCACCGTATATTTCTGCGCCTTTTAGATTCAGTTTCTTCTTTTCAATGCTCCACTTGTCAGGCAATGTTTCCAGCATTTTTTTCATATTTTCCAGAAATTCATCATTATCATAATTCAATGAAATTAAAGTTGGTCCCGCACCACTTATATATTCTCCAAGTGCTCCATATTTTTTAGAAGCTTCAAATATTTTCTCAGCATTATTTATTAATGCAAATCTGTATGGCTGATGTATTTTATCTCCCAGAAGAAATCTTAGATTATTGTATTCCTTCTTGTTGAAAGCATTTACAAGCAATCCCAGTTTTGACATATTATTTATTGCATCTGATACAAGATATGATTTTGGCAGCACACTTCTAGCTTTTTCTGTAGAAAGTTTAAAATC
>CAJPML010000207.1 GCA_905371725.1 Leptotrichia sp. oral taxon 215 | reverse complement strand
TTGATAAAAATAATAAAAATATAATATTTATAACATCAAAGGATGATATTCTTACAACAGAGAGCGATCTGGATTATATAAATAAAACATTTAATAACAGAGTTATAATACCTTACGGAGGGCATACGGGAATTTTATGGCATCAAGATGTTGTTAATTTGATGGTAAATAAATTGGAGGAAGAATAAATGAAAACAAAAAATAAATTTATAATTTTTGGGGCAGTATTATTTACAGCAACATTGACACAAGGAAAACAGTCGGATGATTTAAATTCTTATACATTGGAAAATATTAATTTTACTGAAATACTTGAGAAAGAAATGAACGATGATGTGTTTTTGGAATTTGTAGACGGAGATGCTGTAAAAGAGCCTTCAAAAAGTATAGAAGTATATGAGAGATATAATTACAATAAAAAGAATAATAGTAATAGACATTATATTGCTTTTGAGAAAGATAAATATGGAATTGTTGCAACAAATATTGATAGACTAGATGAAGAGTACATTATTTCAAGTAAAGTATTTGAATTGACTAATATAAATGATGCAATGGAGCCTTTTAATAGAAGAATGTACGCTTTCAATACACAGCTTGACAGAAAAGTTCTATATCCTGCTTCACAGGTATATGCAGCAATTGTTCCTAAACCAATCAGAGTAGGAATAGCTAATTTCTATAATAACTTTAAGGAAATACCTACAATGGTTAATTCATTATTACAGTTTAGACCTAAAAAAGCAGCAAATGCATTGGGAAGATTTGCCATAAATTCGACTCTTGGACTTTTAGGGACAAATGATGTTGCCAAAAAATTTGGTCTGAAAAAAAACTGGGAAACAATGGGAGACACACTAGGAGTATACGGAGTCCCTACAGGTTCTTATCTTGTCCTTCCTGGAATGGGTCCAAGCACAGTAAGAGATGGATTGGGAAGTATTGCTGACGGTGCAATAGAAGGACTTGCAAGAAAAAAAGTTGAAAAAGAACTGTTTTTTGATACAGGGGTATTTGATAAAAATATTTATGGGTTTACAAGACCAATAGTTACAGGATTAAATGCAAGATCGCTTGTAGGATTTAGATACGGGGACTTAAATTCTCCTTTTGAATACGATCTTGTAAAGGCACTTTTTTATAACTACAGAAAAATGCAGGTAAGAAAGTAGAAAAAGACAGGAGAAAAATATGGATAAAATAAAAAGAATAGAAGAAATGGAAAAGATAATGGACAAATCTGCTGATATTTTTAGTGAACTTAATGCTGTTCTTGATAAACTTTGTGAAAACTTGCCTGATTATAGAAAACTGGATGCATATTATAGCAGTCAGGATTGGTTTTCTGATGCGGAAGACTCTAATAATAATCTTTTACCTGAAGACTTGAAATGTGGTGTTTTAAGTGAAGATGGTGCTTATAATTTATTCGGAGAAAATCACGAGCTGGCAATACGTATGGTTGAGATTGCAGCCAAAATGCTGAGAAGAGAGTAATTTTGGATATGTTTGGAGTATGAAAAAATGAAAAATAAAGAAGAAATTATTACACTTTGGTTTAACATGTGGTTAGAAAAAAAAGATTTGGGAATAGATAGAATATTTTCAAAAAATATCCTTTATACTGAGAGTTGGGGTCCTGAATACAAAGGAATAGAAAAAATTAAACTATGGTTTTATAAATGGAATAGTCGTGCTGATGTTCTTGCGTGGGATATAAAACAATTTTTTCATAAAGATAATCAGACAATTGTTGAATGGTATTTTAAATTTAAAGAAAAAAATGAAGAAGCTGAAGATTTTTCAGGAATTTCTTTGATAGAATGGACAGAAGATGGAAAAATAGAAAATCTAAAAGAATTTATGTGTAAATTAAATAATTACGATCCTTATGAAAAAAGTGATATTCCTGATATACATAAAGGAGAATTTATGTTTTTTAATACTGATTTTTAAAGAGTGAACAATATATTTTAGGTGAAAGAGAAAAGTCCATATATAAAATTAATTTTAAATAGAAAGGAGTTATAGGAATAAATTATTGCTATAAAATTTATTCTTAAATATAAAGAAATGTCAGAAATATTATCAAAAAAAGTTTCAATGGCTGAGTTATTCTATGATCTGATATATGTTCTTGCAGTTCAGAAAGTAACAGGAATGATACATCATTTACATCATGGAGTAATCTCACCATACATATATCTAAAATTTGTTATTGTCTGTACAGTAATATTACTTCTGTGGTTTAATTAGACTATATACATTAATAAATATGGAACAAATACCTATTATGACATAATAGGTATGTTTATACAAATGTTTGGAGCAATATATGTTTCAAATAGTATATCATTAAATTGGAGCGAAGTATTCGTGCCTTTTAATGTTTCTGCAATTTTAATGACTTTAAGCATAATATTACAGTATTATTTAAAAAGCAGGGAATATCACAGAATGCCCAGAGAAATAAAAAGGCAGATTACAATTTTACTTTTTGAAATATTTGCATTAGTTATTTCACTAGTCATAGGACCAAAATATGGACTTATAATAGTATCAATAGCCTATTTTGCAACAATGTTTTCACCTGTGCTGTTTATGCCAAAGGATGAAAGTGAAATAACTCTTAATTTTCCTCATCTTGTTGAACGTGTAAGCCTTATAACTATAATTATTTTTGGAGAAATGGTAGTTGGACTTGCAGGATTATTCACATTAGGAAAAATTGGGATGTTATCTATAGTCGCATTTGTAGCAGTTGCTTTATTATTTGGAAGTTATGTGCTTCAGATAGAAAAATTTATAAATCATCATCAGCTGACAAGAGGGTTTACGATGGTTTATTCACATATAGGAATCTTTATAGGATTAAGTACGGTTACAGCTTCTTTAAGTTTTGCAATGGAGAGTGATGTCAACTGGAAGTTCCTTATTTTTTTCAGATTGTTAGGACTGGTAATTTTTTATGTTTCCATGTTTGTGACTTCAATTTACAATAAAGATGAATATAAATTGAAGCTGAAGGATATATCTGCTTATTTAATATTTTTTATGGCAGGCGGAATAATAGCAGCACTTTCAAGAAAAGGGCAAGTGCTGCTCTTCAGCTTTGGAATGCTTGTTACAACTTTGTCGGTGTTTCTGTATATGTTTAATAAAGTTAGAAAAAGGGATGGAAGGCCAAATCATGAAAAAAGAAATAACATTTAGACACGGCAGAAATGTATGGAAACAGAAACAGAGAGAAATTAGTAGAAGAAGCAATTAAAAGATATAGAGGAGGAAGATAAGCAAATGAGTAATAAAAAAGAGTTATTTATTATATCAGTAATTTATATAATATGCTATATATTTAGAATATTAGAATATTTTATTTTAAGAAC
>CAJPML010000206.1 GCA_905371725.1 Leptotrichia sp. oral taxon 215 | reverse complement strand
CATTATATTTGTATGTAAAATAAAAGTGCTATAATTGTAAAAATGAAATATGACTTCTTGGTTATTTAGAAGTTTAGTGAAAGGGAAATAGAAAATGAATGGATACAGTTTGAGAGAAAAAATAGAAAAGAATTTAGAGATTCTTAATAAAGGTCTAGTTGGGAAAGAGAAAGTTATGAAGTTAGGACTTTTAAGCATTCTTTCAGGGGAAAACATGATACTTGTAGGGCCTCCGGGAACTGCCAAAAGTGAAATTTCAAGACGTCTAAGGGAGATAATTGTCGACTGTGATGATGGAGCTTATTTTGAGTATCTGTTTACGAAATTTACAACGCCTGAAGAAATATTCGGTCCTTTATCAATAAAAAAGCTTCAGAATGATAAATTTGAGAGAAATACGGAAGGATATATGCCTTCCAGTAAAATTGTCTTTTTAGATGAAATTTTTAAGGCAAATTCTTCTATACTTAATACCCTTCTGACAATACTAAATGAGAGGGTCTTTCATAATGGACTGAAGAGAGAAAAAACACCGCTTATTTCACTTATAGGGGCATCAAATGAACTTCCGTTTGAAAATGATGAACTAACGGCACTTTATGACAGATTCTTAATTAGGGCTGTAGTAGGATATGTAAGTGATGACGAGATAGACACACTTCTGGATGTAAAGGAAATGAATGTGGTAATACCAGTTGAAATTAAATTTACAGAATCTGATCTGAATGAAATAAAAAATGAGTCTGAAAAAATAAAGATTACTTCTGGAATAAAAAAAACTATTATTCAGATAAGACAGGACTATAATAAAATTTTTGCTGAAGACCCACATGAAATAATTTCAGACAGAAAACTGGTAAAAATAGTTAAACTGCTTAAAATATCGGCATATCTAAATGGAAGAGAGAAAGTAGATTTTTCTGATTTAATGCTTCTTACGAACTGCCTATGGAACAATCCTGAAAATATTGAAAAGGTTACCAGGATGGTTTTAGATGCTGTGAAAAGGAATATTGCAAAGGATGAGGAATAAATAGAAGGATAACATTAGAACTGGAAAGCTGGTAAAATGAGAAATTAGACATAAAATACAGGAGTTTATAAATAAGAAATAGGGAAAGGAGAGCTGCAGACAGGAAAAATTTTTATACCGTCTGTACAGTATTAAATGACAATAGATGAAATAAAAGGCATTACTGAAGAGGAAATAAATCTTGAAATATTGGGGATACTAAATGAAGAAAAAGAAATAAACCTTTTTGAAATGACCAGGGAATGTGAAAAGGCTGACAGAAAACAGTTTATGAATTTTATTTTCAAAGAACTGATAAATATGGAAGATAATGATATAGACAGGAACATAGACGATTTTTATCGTGACAGGAAACTGAAGATTATTTACATGGACAGACTTTATATCCAGTCAAATATTATAATATTATTTAACACAAAGGATTCAGGACTTTTCTTTTCAAATGAATTTTGGGCATATAATAATAAAGGGGTTAACAAAAGGGATCTGACTATTGAGACAGTTCAGAAAATAGTGAGAAAGATGTCAGAGATAATCTTAAAGGAAAAAAATACAAGGAAAGAAATTGAAAATTTTCTAGAAAATAACAGAACCGGTTTTGAAGAAAGAATAATGAATGAGCTTCTGCTGAAACAGATTAACGATAACATATGGCTGTAAAAAGAGAAAGGAAATAGAATATTGAAAATTGAAGTTTCGCTGACATCACATCTTGTAAAGCCAATAAAATATTATATAAACAGTATCTACAGAAAAAAAGTTGCTCCAAGGGAAGGAAGTATAATATATAGTGATTTCGGTCCTGCCGGGGTTTATATAGGCGATAATCAGATAGTTACTATAAATGAAAATGGACTTTCGGCTGAAGATGATGAAGTAAAGTGCATGATAATGGAAGAATTTATAAAAAACTCCCATTTTCCTGAAAGTCTGTACGTATCATCAAATGAAGAAGGCGCAGTTGAAAATATAAAAGTTGCAGAAGCCGCAGAAAAATATGTTGGCGAAAAAAATAAATATAGACTTGTATTTAAAGACAGCTGCAGTTTTGTAAAAAAATGCCTTGATTATTCTGAAGAGAATTTTTTTGGAAATTCTGAGGATATTACTGAAAGCAACCTTAGTGAAATAGGTCTTTTAAAGCAGAAGGCAAAAAATAAGGCAGGAGCTGTAAAATGGTTTTTACAGGACTTAAAAAATTACAGCTTTGCATCTGATGAAATATCTCATGAATTAGTTCTGGAGAAAGATTTTTCCACAAATGAAATTTCAGGCAATGAAAAGGAAGAATTCAGAAAACTGAATATAGGAAAAATTATAAAAAATTATGAGGAAGTTCCACTTAATGATGATATAATGAAACATCTTAATAAGGAATACAGGGAAATGCTTGATTTTTTCAGGGAAATAAATAGCGAGAAAATACCTGATCCTGTTATGAAAATTGTAATAAAAATTATTAGAGTGCTTGAAGAAATAATACTTGGCTATGAACATAACGAAAATTCAATAAAAGGCCTGGGAGGAGATTTTACTTTTAAGCAGCTTAAGGAAATGGGAGATGAATTTAGGCATCTTGTACAGGAAATGAACAGAAACAGGCATATAAGGGATGTACTGAAGAGACTTGGAAAAGGAAGTGTATCTGTTGAGAAAAAGGACAGGAGCAAAGTCGCAAAGATAAAAAGGGATGAGCTGTTTGGAATAAATAAAAGTGGAAATATATCAAGAATGCTGCCTTCTGAACTTCTAAATCTTGAAGATGAGAATCTGAAATATCTTTTTTATGCAAAATATCTTGAAAATAGTCTTTTAACTTACGAAATTAAGGGAAAAGATGAAATTGAAAAAAATGAGACAGAAGAGAAAATAAGTAATAAAGGTCCAATTGTAGTATGTCTTGACACTTCAGGAAGCATGAAGGGAACTCCTCTCTTAAGGGCAAAAGCGCTGGTGCTTTCAATTACAAAAATATTAAGGGAAGAAAACAGGGAACTGTATGTTATACTGTTTGGAGCAAAAGGTCAGTTTCAGGAAATTTCACTGGAAGGAGAAGAAGATATCTGCAGGGCAATAAAATTTCTAAAAAAAAGCTACGAAGGAGGAACTGATTTTGAAACACCGTTAAGACGTGGAATAGAAATAATTTCTCAAAAGGAAAATTATAAGAAAGCGGATATATTAATGGTGACAGATGGTTCCTGCCGTATATCCTATCAGTTTAAAAGAATACTGAAGGAAGAAAAGGAAAAACTGGATTTTAAAATATACACTGTTATATGTGAAGCTGACAGGGTTGAAAAGGATTTCAGTGATGGAGTAATAGTTATTTAAATTTTATAAATAAATGAAA
>CAJPML010000205.1 GCA_905371725.1 Leptotrichia sp. oral taxon 215 | reverse complement strand
AAACATTGGAATTTACCCAAAGAGAAGAAGAATTAATAAAAGTTTATCAATTTTTAACAGTAAAACCAATGATGTTTGCCGCAAATATTTCGGAAGAAGACTTGACGGCTGGAATTGAAAATGATTACGTAAAAAAAGTGCGTGAATTTGCAAAGCAGTATGACAGCGAAGTAGTAACTTTTTCAGCAAAAGTCGAAGCAGAATTAATTGAAATAGAAGATGAAGAAGAAAGACAAATGTTCATTGACGAATTAGGAATAAAAGAACCAAGTCTAAACAGACTAATTAGAGCAGGATTCAAATTGTTAGGACTAATCACATATTTTACAGCTGGAGTAAAAGAAGTAAGAGCATGGACAATAAAACAAGGAACAAACGCTCAAAAATCTGCCAGTGAAATTCATACAGACATTGAAAAAGGATTTATCAGAGCTGAAGTAGTGTCTTTCGACAAATTCATCGAACTAAACGGATGGAACGGTGCAAAAGAAAAAGGTGCAATGAGACTGGAAGGAAAAGAGTACATTGTGCAAGATGGGGATGTGATGTTTTTTAGATTTAATGTGTAAATAAGATTTTTGAAGGAGATTAACTATGATAAATAAAATAATTTTCTTTCTTTTATTTGGTCCCATTGTTATGTTTGGTAATACAATTAATCAGAATTCGGAAGTTTGTAAATACTTTAGAGGTGGAGAAAGCAAGAAAAAATTTAATCCGTATACTGGAAAAACAAATATCAGTTTTAAAAATGGTATCTATAAATGCACAAATACAGATGTTTCATTTAAAGTTTTTATACCTAGATATCTTTATGTTGAAGATTTAGATATTTCAGGGACATTAACTTTTGAAATAAAAAACGGAAAAATGATAAAATTCGAAGTAAAAAATAAAACAACTGATAAATTAGAATTTTCAGCAAAATATAATCAAAATGGTCCTAATGGAGAAATGTATGTTGATAAATTTTTTGGATTTGGCAATGAAAATTCATTAAAACTGAATTATAAAAATGGAAAAGCAATTGGAGAATTGGAAGAATATTATGATAATGGAAATATTTATAGAAAATCTCAATTGAAAAAAAATAATAATTATCATCCATTTAGTACACCAGATGATTTTAAAGATTATGTGGAATATTATGAAATATACGATATAAATACAGGAGAAATTTTAAAAAAAGAAAGTTTGTTGAATAAAACAGGAACTATATGGAATTATGATTCTCAAAGTGGTAAGTTAGATAGAGAAAGCCATTTAGTAAATGGTAAAATAGTATTTGAAAGGGAATATAAAGAAGATGGAACAGTAGCTCGAGAATATAATTACAAAAAATAACTTTTTTAATAACCGTTGTTGTAGAATACAGCGGTTATTTTTTTATTTATAATTTTAAAGTTTAATATTTTAGATATTAGTTCTATTTCATCATAATTAAAATCGAGCAAGAAACTTTCACCTCATAACTGTTTTCTTATATGTTAACAGTTATAAGGAATGATTTTTAGGGGTACCATTAATTTTTCATTAACTTTATTTATTCCCTAAAATCAGTCGTTTAATTCTTGCTCGATATTAACTAATCATTAAATGATACATTTTTCTATTCTACTTCTAATAATAATCTCTTCAATGTTTCAGAACCTGCTTTAGAATCATTGATTTCACGTTTCCAGTATTTACTTCCCTTTACTCCATGAAATAGTCCATGTGTATGCATTAGAAAAAAATGTGGGCGATTACCATTTTCTTCCATTTTTTCTACATATGAAAGCATCTTTTCCATAATTTCTTTTCTAGTAATATTTATTTCCTTTCCATAATATTTACCAAATTCAGAAAGTATCATGGGATTATCGTAAATTTCACGTCCCAGCATTACTGAATCTACATTTTTTAAATGCTCGTCAATCGCTGCAACAGTTTTTATTCCACCATTTATTTCAATATGCAGATGCGGCTTTTCTTTTTTTATTCTATATACTTCATCGTATCTCAAAGGTGGAATTTCCCTATTTTCCCTTGGATCAAGTCCTGCCAGTATTGCAATTCTTGCATGAATGATATACTTATTTACTCCTGCCTGTTCTGTTATATTGATGAAATTAAGCATATCTTCATATCTATCCAAAAGTGTCCTGTCAAAACTGTCAGGAAGTACACCTTTTCCGTCAATACCTATTCTATGTTTTATGGAAACAGGTTTTTTAGTAGCTTTTTTCATTTCATGTACGATTTCAGCAACTAATTCTGGAAAAGCCATAAGATAAGCTCCCATTGCATTGCCGGAAACTCTGTCTGACGGACATCCTACATTTAAATTTATTTCATCATAATTATATTCTTCTGCAATTTTTACCGCTTCATACGCTTCTTTTTTGTTAGAAGCAGATATCTGTAAAACTATGGGATTTTCAACTTCATCAAATCCCAATATATAATCGGTATCACCTTTAATAATAGCCTGAGCCGTTATCATTTCCGTATACAGAGTAACATCTTTATTTATCATTCTTACAAAATTTCTAAAATTTCTGTCTGTTTTATCGACCATTGGCGCAACACTTATTTTATTCTTCATGCTTTCCATTTCAATTCCTTATTTTATAAATCTTATTACTATTTTCTGTAATATTTCATAGCCTCAGGGAGAAAATCCTGCATAGCCTTAATTCTTTTATCACTTGACGGATGTGTAGATAAAAAGTCGTTTCCTTTTCCACTTCCTTTTGCCGCCATTCTTTCTTGTACTTTTATAGCCTCTTCAGGATTATATCCTGCCATTGCCATAAATATCATTCCATATTTGTCAGCTTCATATTCCTGTGTTCTGTTAAATTTAAGAAGTCCTATCTGAAGACCCTGTCCTACTAGATCATTGTTTATAACTTCTGTTGCACCGCCTGTAAGAACATCGGCTACTCCTTTTCCAAGCATTACTACTCCAGCTGTCAATTGATTACTTTTACCTTCTGCATGATGCCCTCCTATAACATGGCCTATTTCATGTCCCATTACAAAAGCTATCCCTGCATCTGTTCCCAGTACCGGCATAATTCCTGTATAAAAGGCTATTTTACCTCCAGGCATTGCAAACGCATTCATTTCATCGCTTTTTATAAGATTATATTCCCAGTTAAGATTTTTTACTTTATTTGACATTCCATTTTCATTCATATATTTTTCAACTGCTGCAGAAATTCTTCCTCCAACTTGTCTCAATCTTCTTCCGTCTTCAGTATTATTTGCCAATAGATTTTTGGAACTTGCATCATTTATAAATTCTCTATATTGTGCTACTGTACTCTTTGCAACACTTTCATCACTTACTAATTTCAACTGCTTTCTCCCTGTTAGCGGTGCTGTGGTACAGCTTCCAGCAAATACCAATAACCCCAATATTAAAA
>CAJPML010000204.1 GCA_905371725.1 Leptotrichia sp. oral taxon 215 | reverse complement strand
GATTTAATTTCATATTCTGCTCTTTTTTCAAATTTTGTTGATGAAGTAGTCTTAATGCCTAAAAATCCTACTACATTATTTGTTTATTGGGAAATAAGGGATGATACATTTGAAAGATTGTCTAAAAATAACCATATAATAGATAATATTGTGATCAAACTTATGAAAGACGGACATGAATATAAAAAAATAATAAGACATGAAAGAATAGGTTCACATTATATTACTGAAGTAGATGCAAGTCAAAGTTATGAAGTACTTATAGGATATGAAGATCAGTATGGTAATTTTTCAGAAGTTGCCCACTCAGCTGAAGCTATAGTTCCATCAGATAGATTATCTGATAACTTTGATTTGTTATGGGGTACAGTTAAAGAAGATAAAAATACTAATCAGATAATAAAATACATTAATAGTCCTATTCCTACACCTGAAAATAAAGAATTCATAGAACTTTCTAACGGTGAAAGTATAGCTGATGATGAAGAATTTACAGTGGAGGTGCTGGAAAGACTTTTAAAAGTAGGAGCTTCGGAGCAGCTTATTGAAAGAAGGGAAAGAAAGGTAAAACCTGATAAACTGATAATGATTGGATCAAGCAGTTCAAGATAGAAGTCAAAAAAATAAAGTTTATAAAAGTTTTTTATAAATGAAATAACAATTAAATAAAATACACTAAATAAAGTAAAAAACTCTATAAATTTGATTTTTTACTTTATTTTTATATTTAGAATATCATATGAATAAATGCGTATATTTTTATATTTGAAAAACATATACAAAAATGTTAATATATAACAACATCGAAGAAAACAGAGAAGATGAAACTGATAAATAATTTTGGGAGGTAAAATGTTTCAAAACTTTGAAAGTCTATTAATATGGATAGTTTCAATAGAGCATATACATTTAGTAGTTTATATAAGCTTTTTAATAGCTATTCTAGTTTCAGAAAGATCTCCTGAAACAATAGTTGCATGGATTTTTACAATAACTGTTTTTCCAGTTTTTGGATTTATATTGTATCTTGTATTCGGGATAAACTGGAGAAAAAACAGAATTGAATCTTTACAAAATAAGAATAGGAGAAGTTTATTCAAAAGGTTTCCGAGTCTTACAAAAAACTTTTTAAAATATGATCCTGCTGAGATTTTTCATTCCCGTAAGGTAAAACCGGAAGATTTAGATATACTTATGAATAATGCAGGAATTTCTCAGGAAGAAAGTGAAATTGTTAAACTTTTATATGCTTCAGAAGGTACATATCTGACTCACAACAGTTCATATAAAATGTTTTATGATGGAAGAGAAGCTTTTGATTCTATTATTCAAGATCTGGAAAGTGCAAAAGAAACAATTTACATGGAATACTTCATATGGAGATCTGATAAGCTTGGTGAAAAAGTAAAGGATGTATTAGTTAAAAAAGCAAAGGAAGGTGTAAAAATAAGACTGCTTTTTGATGGAATGGGTTCGTTTGGAACAATATCGGAAAAATATAGGAAAGAATTGGCAAAAGTTGGTGTAGAATTTAAATATTTTCTGGATATAAAGTTTGCCCTTTCAAAACTTAATTATAGAAATCATAGGAAAATAACAATTGTAGATAATAGAATACTTCATACAGGTGGGATGAACCTTGGAGAAGAATACATAACAGGGGGAAAAAGGTTTGAAAGCTGGAGAGATACAAATGTGAGAGTCCAGGGAGAACTTGTACTTCATTATCTTGCAATATTTGTGACAGACTGGCTTAATAGTGGGGGAAAACAGGATTTTAAAATGAATGATATTGAAGAAGTTATAGAAGAACATAAAAAAGTTCAGAAAGACAGCCCTTATCTTATGCAGGTATCTTCAAGCGGGCCTGATACAATATGGACAACATTGAAGTACACTTATTCAAAACTTATAGGATTAGCTAAAAAAGAAATTCTGATTCAAAGTCCTTATTTTATACCTGATACTTCATTAGTGAGCCAGCTGAAAATTGCCGCACTTTCAGGAGTGAAAATAAAGCTTATGATAGCAGGGGTTCCAGATAAGAAAATACCTTACTGGATTGCTGAAACGTATTTTGCGGAACTTCTTCTGGCAGGTGTAGAGATATACAGATATAAAGCTGGATTTATACATTGTAAAAATATTGTAATTGATGGAAAAATGTCCACTATGGGAACATGTAATTTTGATATGAGAAGTTTTGAAATAAACTATGAAGTAAATTCCATTTTTTATAATGAAGAAATAAGTCAAAGTATGAGAGAACAATTTTATAAGGATTTAAGCTTCTGTGAAGAGATAAAGGAAGAAAATCTGAAAAAGACAATATTTTGGAGAAAAATCAGAAATTCCCTTTTCAGGGTAGTTTCACCTATTATGTAATTAGACAGATATGCCAATATCTGTTAATAGAATAAGGCAGGGGATGTGAGATGAAAGAAAATGGTATATTTAAAAGTGATGGAATAGTTCTATTAAATAAAAGTAAGGGAATTTCCTCATTTAAAGCAATAAATAAGCTCAAGTGGATTATAAAATCAAATAAAGTCGGGCATGCAGGGACACTGGATCCTATAGCTGAAGGTCTTCTTATAGTAATGGTAAATAATGCTACGAAATTTTCTGACAATCTCATGAAAAAAGACAAGGAATATTTCGTAGAACTTGAATTAGGTTATGAAACTGCTACATACGATACTGAAGGTGAGGTAACGGAAAAGTATGAAAGTGAAATAAATATTTCTTATGAAAAAATATTTGAGGTTATTAACAGCTTTATAGGAGAAATAATGCAGGTGCCGCCTATGTATTCTGCCATTAAAATAAATGGAGAAAAGCTTTATGAACTTGCCCGTAAAGGAATTGAAGTAGAAAGACAGCCAAGAAAAGTAAAAATTTATTCAATAAGAGAAATAAGTATAGAACAAAATAAGATTTCCTTTTATACTGAAGTCAGCAGCGGAACATATATAAGATCACTCGTGAGGGATATTGGAAGAAAGCTTGGAGTTTATGCAACAATGACAAGACTTGTTCGTACAAGAATTGATAAGTACAGTATTGATGAATCTGTTTCGCTTGAAGAAATAGAAAAAAAACTGAATGATGAAAAAGAAATATTTGAAGAAAAACCCGTAAAGGATACTTCTGATAACAGTTCAGATAGTGAAAATAATGTTGGCGGAAATGGGAAAATAGAAAAAATTATAAAATTTAAAAATATAGAGTGTATATTTAATTATGAAAAAATAACTGTTTCAGAAGAAAAATATAAAAAATTGAAAAATGGAATGATAGTTCTTGTGGGATTTAAAAAATTTAAAGATTTACATACTGTTGTAGAAAATAATTTATACTGTGTATATGCAAAAAATGAAATATCAGGAAAAAAGGAATTTAAAGGAATTGTCAAAGTTACAAGAAAAAGTCATGATAAAG
>CAJPML010000203.1 GCA_905371725.1 Leptotrichia sp. oral taxon 215 | reverse complement strand
ATGGAAATAAAATAGAAATAACACCTGAAAACATGGATGTTTTGTTGGGAAAACTGATAACAACATTGCAAAATCCTGGTAATTTAGATGATAATGATCAAGAACAGCAGACAGGAGTATCTGAAGATGGTCCAAGTGCAGGAGATACACAGAAGCCAAATGAACCTAAAATAGAAACAGGTAAATAAACTAAAAATAAAGAGGTGTATCGCCCAACTCTAAATCGCATAGGCGGTGAAAGTGGGCGGTATTTTTAATTGAAAATATATAAATGGAAAAGGAAAGAGAATAATGGAGAATAAATCAAAACTTATAAGGGGAACAAGCAAATGTGCAAGATTTTTTGTGTGCGATACTACAGAAATAGTTAAGGAAGCAAAGAAAATACATAATACTGATCCGGTTGCAACAACATTGTTTGGAAAGCTGTTAACTGTGACTGCTATGATGGGAAAGGACTTAAAAGGAGACAAGGATCTAATTACACTAAAAATAAATGGAAATGGTCCATATGGAAATATGCTTGCCACAGGAAATAAAAAAGGTGAAGTGAAAGGATATTTGGGAGCTGTCGAGGAAGAAAAAATAAATGGATTGATAAATGAAAATGGTGAATTTATAACTAATGAAAAAGGCCAGATAAAATTTATAGGAGATGGAACTTTACAGGTAATCAGAGATATGGGACTGAAAAAGCCTTTTGTCGGTCTTACACATATTGCAGGAGAAGACATAGCTGACACGATGGCTCATTATTTTCTGATTTCAGAGCAGATAAAGTCTGTAGTTGCTTTAGGAGTTAAACTTTCAGAAGATGGAAATGAAGTTGAGAAGGCAGGAGGATATATAATACAGCTTCTTCCAGGAGTAGAAGAAACTTTTATAGACAAGCTTGAAGATAAACTGAGACAGATAAGAAGCATAACGGAACTTCTTTCGGGAGGATTCACTCCTGAAAGGATAGTTGAACTTTTATATGAAGATATTTCTGTAGCTGAAGAAGAGGCTGAAATGTCAGGAGCTCATGTGAAAAAATATGTTGAAGATTATGAAATTCTTGAAGAATCTGAAATTGAATATAAATGTAACTGTACAAGGGAAAAATATTATAAAGGAATAATAACTTTAGGTAAAAATGAAATTTTGCATATACTTAAAGAAGAAGGAAAAATAGAAGCAGAGTGTCATTTCTGCGGAAAAAAATATGTATTTACAGAAGAGGATTTTAAGGATATAAAGTAAATATAGATAATTATTTTAAATTTTATAACTGGAAAATAATTTTAATATTATAATAGAATGAGAGGATGTTTAAAAATGTCAAAATTGTTAAAAGTAGGAGTAATACGAGGAGGAGTTTCCACTGAAAGAGAGGTTTCAATGAATACAGGAAACGAAATTATTAAATATCTTAACAGGAACAAATATGAAGTTTTTGATGTTGTTATAAATTCAGAAAGGGAAGTATTTGAAAAATTGGAAAATCTTAATTTGGATTTTGTATATATAGCTTTACACGGTATGTTTGGAGAAGATGGAAGAATACAGGCAATACTGGAAAGCCTTGGAATAGCTTATAGCGGACCAGGAGTTATGTCAAGTGCACTCTGTATGGATAAGGAGCTTACAAAGAAAATAGTGGAAACTTACGGAGTAAGAACTGCAAAAGGTGTAGCCATAAGAAGAGGAGAAGAATATAATTTTCAGGAAATAAAGGAAAAAGTTGGTAACAGAATCATAGTAAAACCTAATTCAGGAGGATCAAGCATAGGAGTAAGTTTTGTAGAAACAGAAGAAGAGTTTAAAAAAGCGCTTAAATTAGTTTATACAATGGATAAAACTGCTCTGGTTGAGGAAGTGCTGCCAGGAACTGAAATAAGCGTACCTGTAATTAATGGAAAAGTATTTCCCACACTTAAAATAGAAGCTGTTGCAGGAGACTATTTTGATTATGAATCTAAATATGCAGAAGGTGGAGCAAGGGAATTTGTATTTGAGTTTCCTGAAGAAATACAGAAGGAAATAGATAAGTTTGTTTATGACAGTTACTATGCATTGAAATGCGAAGGATTTGCAAGGGTGGATTTTATGGTAGTGGGAGATAAACCATATTTTATGGAAATGAATACATTGCCAGGAATGACAGCTGCAAGTCTTTTACCAAAGAGTACAGCCTCAAAAGGATATAATTATGTAGAAACGCTGGATTTACTTATAGAGGCTTCGATAAACATAAAAAGATAGAACGGATTTAAAAATTAAAAAAGAACTATATATGAAGGGAGAACTCATTATGGAAAGAATAGCAAGTTTTCAGGTTGATCATATAAGACTTAACAGGGGAATTTATGTATCAAGAATTGACGAAATAAACGGGAATTATCTTACAAGTTTTGACATAAGAATGAAACTTCCAAACAGGGAGCCGGTAATAAACATTGCAGAATTGCACACAATGGAACACCTGGGGGCGACATTTTTAAGAAATCATTCTGTATGGAAGGAAAAAATAGTTTATTTTGGACCTATGGGATGCAGAACAGGATTCTATCTCATACTTAAAGGAAAACTGGAATCAAAGGATATAGTTGAACTGATGAAGGAACTTTATAAGTTTATGGCTGAATTTAAAGGAGATATTCCTGGAGCGACTGCTATAGAATGTGGAAATTATCTGGATCAGAATTTGCCAATGGCTAATTACGAGGCTAAGAAATATTTGGAAGAAACTCTTCAGAATTTGGGAGAGGAAAATTTGAATTATCCTGATTAATAGGGTATTGATTTTCAATATTTAGTGAAAAAGTTAGAGTGGTGAGAATGTTCAGAATTTTAAATACATTAAAGAAAACTTTAGCAACTGAACCAGAAAAAGAACAGTTTGTAAATTTTAAAAGAAATAGTATAAAAAAAGTTAGTTTAGCAGATATTTTTTTGAAATTAATGCAAAAAAATGGTAAGGATGTAGAAATAAAAAGAATTAATAAATTGGAGTATGTATATGAAAAATTGACAGGGTACTATTTTTTAATTAGCTCAGAAAAAGTAGCAGACTATTATGATTATAATATAAAGATTTTTCATAAAAAATTATTTCCAAATGGAGTAATTGAAAAAATAGAAGGTGATTACTATTCTTCAGATTATGTAAAAGAAAAAGCAGAATATTTATTGAATATATGGATAGAAACTAAAAAGTTAGATTTTTATACTTCGTTATTAAACATTGAAAATTTAGATTTAAAAATGGAAAGCTTAAAGATTGGGAATAAAAGAAAATTAATTATATATGAAGATATAAAAACTTCATATATCAAAGACTATAATTTGTATACAGAAAAATCACTATATAGTGATATTCTTTTAGAAGATATAAAAGAAGAACCTTTATACGATAAAATTGAGTATAATGAATTTTTCAGAAATATATCTCCTCTAATAGAAAAT
>CAJPML010000202.1 GCA_905371725.1 Leptotrichia sp. oral taxon 215 | reverse complement strand
GATAATATTTAATTCAAAAACTAAATTAATTTTTTTAGGAGCATATGATAAGGTTTTTTGTATAAATACAGATAATTATAGGGTCTTAAAGCAGGTTAATTATGGTAATGACATAGTATTTTTTGACTTTATAGAATTGGAAGATAAAATATTGATAATATTTGAAATGTCAATTTATATGATAAATGATAAAGGTGATATAATTTGGTTCTATGGTGCACCAGAAATAATAACAGATTATAATATAGAAAAAACTAAATTAAAAATAAAGTTTTTTAATTTAAATTATACTACAGAAATATCATTGGATACAGGAAAATAGCAAATCTAACTTTATTCAGGAAACAACAGATTTGAATGAATACAGGACAAAAGTTTTGATTGAAACTCCAAGAGGAAGAGGAGTGGTACAAATAGAGAATACAATAGGCAAGGGCATACCGCTAAACAGTGTGCCAGTAGCAGTTGAAACGCTGAAATATCCAGTAGTAACTTACAATCCTAAAACGGATATGCCCAAAATGGAAGTGGAATAACTGACTACAGCAATTCAATGCTGACAGTTCATGAGATTGCAAGGCTTAACGGATATACTGACGAGGAGATGCAGGAATTCTTTAACGAATTTATAGAAGGGGTTGTTGGCAAAAAAAACTGGAGAAAAATTAAGAACGGAGTTCAGGCCAATGTAAAAAGAGTTCCAATAGTTGGAGCTGCAACTTCCAAGATACTGACAAAAGTAAGCCAAGTCGACAGAAAGATAGTCCCTGAGGCTGGAACGAAAGCAGGAGTTGCTACACGAAGAACCGTTAAAATAAGAACAGGGATAGATACAGAAAAAGTAGTAGGAAAAGGAATAGATAAAATATCTCAAATTAAACGAAGAGCTGCTGAAAGAAATAAACCGAAAAGAACTGTCAAGAAGGAAGAGAAGGGATATCTTGAATATGTAGCAGGCAGTAAAGGAAAAAGAGATGAACTGTCGGGATGCCAAATAAAAATTCTAGGTGGAAATGACAAAGATGGATATCTAATTTATGAAAGTGGAAACACTTCAAAAATATCACTAGCTCAGCTTCGTGATATGATAGATGAAGGAAAAATCTACAGCTATGACGGATTCATCTTAAAAGGCTATGGGATTACACCTCAGGAAGCAAGAGGGAATTATGAAAACAGAGTAAACAATATACGTTCAGGCGGCATTCAAATGGGAATTTCAGGCTATAGAGTAGTACAAGGAGCAGGAGGAGTAACTGTTGCGGGAGGCTGTATAGGCCTGAGTAAAGGTTTATGTACACCGTTAGTAGCAGGAATCGGAATGGTAGGAGTTTCAGAGATTACGTTTGGTGGAAGCGACTTTATCGAAGGAACTAGTACAGTAGCTAAAAGTATATTAAATTTAAGAGAAAGAGGATATAGTGCATCAAAAGAATATCATAGATTAAGAAACGGTCAGCAACAATTAAAAGGATATTCATCATTTGAAGGATTTAATCCTGTAAAAGGTGGATTAGAATACATAAATGCACCGAACTGGGTATATCCTACTGCAAATGGATTAAGTTTCGCAGGTTCAATAGCAACTGCACCTATAAGAGCAGTATTTAAACCTATAGCAACTTCTGCAAAAGCAGCAGAAACGGTAACAAGGTATAATAACGGCTATACACAAAAAAGCACATCATCTTCAGTATATGACAAGGGGTATGCACAAAGGTTGGAAACGGGCAACTACACGAATTCATCTGCTGTATACGATGCAAGCGAAAAAGTCTACCGCTATGCACCACAGCCATCAAATTGGAACATAGGTGTGGCAAAATCAATTACTTCAACTGGAAATACATACAGCTACGTACCGCAGGTGCCAGGACTGTCGGAACCGTTAAGAACAGGCATAATACCGCTTACAACCCCTGAAAGCTATAAGGCAACAGAGCAGATAACAAATACTGTAAGAAATACATTTGAAGATGAAACGAAAGGAAAAAGTCTCTTTGAAGATGGAAACTTTACATCAAAATATGACGATTTCTACGGATATGAATACAATGCCTATACTAATCCTGGACCATTAGCAGAATTAGAAGAAAATAATAATTTTTATGGTGGAAGATATAACAGCAGAGTTTTGACAGAAGATAAAATTTATTATAGAACTGGTGAAATTGGTGAAAACAAAGAATTGGGACAATATTTTGTCAAAACGCCACCACAGTCAGTAATTCAAGTAAGAATGGATACAGCTGTTAAACCTTATTGGACTAATAAACAAACAGGTATGTGGAATATAGTAGATGGTATAACAAAAGTCTATAAATCTCCTATTGAAAAAGTTTATGCAATTAAAATACCAGCAGGTACAATAATTTATGAAGGACCAGTAGGATATCAAGGTGGGATGTATCTGGGTGGAATGGAAACCGAACAAGTATTTATTGAAAAACCTTGGGAAATTCCAGGAGTAACTATAATGAAATATCCTAAATAATATTTTAAGAAAGGGAAAATAACATGAACAAATATATAGAATTAAAAAAAACAATAGAAAAATTTTTAGAATTAAGAGTAAAAGTGAGAGAAAAAAAGAAACTATACGAATCACATAATTTTTCAATAGTGTATTATTTGTATATTGTCAATTGTGTTGTATATAATAATAACTATTCAAAATTTTCAAATGAATTTAGTAAGCATGTTAAAGAGGAAATAAAAAGTTGGGGAAAATGGGGAGATCATCCTAAAGAAGGAGGATTTTATACATATCATATTGAACTTGATTCGTCAGAAAGAGATAATAAAGAAAAAGTTGAAGAAGTTCGACAAATTAATATAATGTTCGGTGAATTATTACGAAAAATAAGAAAAATAAGTTCAGAAATTTTTGAAAAAGATATCTACCCATTTTAATTTTTAGAATTTAAGGATATATGATAAAATTAATATCTATATGGAATTGGTACTTACAGAGTAGTTTAAAGGTGGAAGCTTGGTAGCAGGGGGATTAGGAACCTGTGCAGAAACCCTTGGAGGGGGATGTGCAGTTGCATTTGTAGGTGCAGGAAATGTGGTACTTGGAGCCAGTGATGGAATAGAGGGTATACAGCAGATAGGATATGCGTTATCAAGTGCAGGAAACAAGATAACAAACGGAAATGCCATAACTGAGTTCAGGAGAATAAGAAGCGGACAGAAGCCGGCCAGCATAGCTGGAATTGTAGCCTTCAAGGCGGGAAAATAATCAAAGTGGATAATGCCAGTGGACACTTTAGACTGGATTCAAGTTCGTTGGGAAAAGTTGACGAACTATTTCTAAAAAAATACCAAATAAATATTATGACAAAAGATTTGAAGGATTTAAATTATACAATAAGGAAGGGCGATGATGAATAAAAGCTATATAGGAACATGTGGAGTGTTAAAAAATAATTCTCCCTCTTCAGATAAAATTATACATTC
>CAJPML010000201.1 GCA_905371725.1 Leptotrichia sp. oral taxon 215 | reverse complement strand
TATAAATACAAATAAAGTATCAGCTTTTTTGAATGACATAAATGAAAATTTAAAATTAAATATGAAGGATGATGTATACCAAATACTATATTCTTATCTGCTGGTAATTATAAATGAAAATGATAGAAAAGAAAAAGTTTCTTTATTATTTATAGAAAAGACTATGGAATTTAAAATTATAAGGGAAAGTTTAAAAAAAAATAATATTGAAAATTTAGACAGAGTATCTATAATAAAGTTTGTAGATTTTTTGATGGGAATAACAATCAACAAATTAAATTTAGAGACATGGCTTAACGAAGAAATATTAATAAGAAAAATGATGAAAGAATTTTTCAGATATGCTGATTTGAATGTAATTAATGATGAAGTTCTATTTGAGTGTCTTATTTATCATCTAAAACCTACCATATATAGAATAAAAAAAGGAATACATATTTCAAACACAATCTTCAATGAATTGATAAAAAATAATGATCCTATTTTAGAAATTACAAGGAAAGTAGTGTCTGTAATAGAGAGTGAAATTAATATATCATTTCCTGAAGACGAAGTGGCACTATTAGGGTATCATTTCAAGGCATCTGCAGAAAGAAATTCAGATTGTATAAAGAAAAAAATAATATTGGTTTGTGGATTAGGAGTGGGAACTTCTAAATTACTGGAACACAACTTGAAAGAAAAATTTAATATGGAAATAGTGGCTGTTATACCATATTATAAACTAGATGAAATAATAAATTCTGAACTTGAAATAGATTTAATATTAACGACCCTAGAGTTAAAAAATATTTATAATATTCCAGTTTTAAAAATAAATCCTCTTTTAGATGAGAAAGATATAAATAAAATTTCTCAATATGGAGTTTCTAAAAGAAAAAGAAAAATTTTATTATCTGAACTTCTTAAAGTTATTGAGGAAAATCCTGATAGAGAAAAATTGATAAAAAAGTTGGAAATTAAATTTAGAGATGATGTATTAGATGATATAAACAATAAAAAAGAAAAAATGGAAGAATATATAAATTATTCAGATATAGTAATGTGTAACGAAAGTTTAGATTGGAAACAGGCTATAAAAATGATTGGAAAAAATATGAAAAAACAGGGATACATTACAGATAAATATATTCAGGAGATGATAGATAATATAAAGAAATTTGGATCATATATTGTAATTGAAGAAGGAATTGCAATTCCTCATGGAAATATTTCAAAAAATGTCATGAAAGATGGAATTTCTTTGTTGATCTCAAAAAAGAAGATATTTTTGCCAGATAAAAAATTTGTAAATATATTTATAGCGTTTGCAATAAAAGAAAGGGAAAATCAGCAGAAAGTCTTGAAATTTATATTTGAACTGGCAACCAGAGAAAATTTAAAAGAACATTTAATAAAACTTACAAATATAAAAAATGTCATCAGTTATCTAAAGGAGGAATGATGTTAAGTAAAATCTTGAAAAATAATATAAAAATAGAAAAATATATTTCAACATGGGAAGAAAGTGTAAGAAAAGCTTCTATTCCATTAGTAAATAACAGAAAAATTAATGAAAAATATGTAGAAGCAATGATAAATGATATAAAAAGAATGGGATTTTATGTGGTAATTACAGATAAAGTTGCTATGCCTCATTCAAGACCTGAAAATGGAGTTAATAAAACAGCTTTGTCACTTTTAAAGTTAGAAAATCCAGTTAAATATGGAGAATATGATGTAAATCTAATTTTTATATTAGCCGCTGAAAATAAAGATAAACATATTGAAATACTTAGAGAATTATCTGAATTTCTTGATGAAGATGATGAAATAGAAAAAATTATAAAAGCAGAATCTATTAATGAAATAGAAAAAATATTTATAGAAAGAGAGGAAGAATTATGTTGAAAATTTTGACTGTATGTGGAAATGGAATAGGAAGTAGTTTAATGCTGGCAATGAAAATAGAAGAACTTTGCAAAGAGGAGGGGATAAACGATATTGCAGTGGAATCTGCAGATTTTAATAGTGCCTTATCAAAAGATGTAGATATAATTGTTACAGTAAAAGAAATAGCCAGTCAATTTCCTGAAAATAAAAATGTTATCATAACAAGAAGTTATACAAATAAGAAAAAAATAAGAGAAGATGTATTGGAAAATATAAGGCAATACTACAATAAATAGAATTTTTGTTAATCTAGAAAGTCAAAAATTGAAAGAATAGAAATTATAGTAAATAAAAAGGAGAGTGGCAGTTATGAAAGGAATATTAGTCTTTTTAACAGATATTTTAAGTCAGCCAGCAATATTATTAGGTATAGTTTCATTTATGGGATTAGTTGCACTAAAAAAACCAGGACATAAAATTTTAACAGGAACTCTAGGACCAATATTAGGATATATTATGTTGGGAGCAGGAGCGGATTTCATAGTTTCAAATTTAACTCCTTTAGGGCAAATGATCGAAAAAGGATTTAAAATTACAGGAGTTGTTCCTAATAATGAAGCAGTGGTAGCGACAGCTCAAAATTTACTTGGTAGAGAAACAATGTTAATACTTGTGGCAGGACTATTTGTAAATTTGATAGTAGCAAAATTTACAAAATATAAGTATATCTTCTTAACAGGACATCATAGTTTTTATATGGCTTGTTTACTTTCAGCAGTATTAGGAGCTATTGGATTTTCAAATGTTGCTTTGATTATGATAGGTGGTTTCTTTTTGGGAACATGGAGTGCGATATCACCTGCAATAGGTCAAAGGTATACTTTAAAAGTAACGGATGGTGAAGAAATTGCGATGGGTCATTTTGGAAGCTTAGGTTATTATATATCTTCATGGATTGGTAAAAAAGTAGGAAACCCTGAAAATACAACTGAAAACATGGAAATTCCTGAAAAATGGGGATTTTTGAGAAATACTACAATAGCAACGGCTATTACAATGATTGTATTCTATCTAATAGCTGGAATTGCTGCAGGAAGTGAATTTGTATCAACTCTTTCAGGTGGAGTTTCTCCATATTTATATGTAGTGATGTTAGGATTAAAATTCGCAGTAGGAGTAGCAATAGTATATAATGGTGTTAGAATGATTTTAGCTGATTTGATACCAGCATTTCAAGGTATTGCAACAAAAATAATTCCAAATAGTATCCCGGCAGTAGACTGTGCTGTATTTTTTACATTTGCTCAAACTGCTGTTATAATTGGATTTATTTTTAGTTTTATTGGTGGAATAATAGGAATGATAATATTGGGAATTTCAGGTGGAGTTCTTATTATACCAGGATTAGTTCCTCATTTTTTCTGTGGTGCAACAGCAGGAATATATGGAAATGCCACTGGAGGAAAAAAAGGAGCAATGCTAGGAGCTTTTGTTAATGGATTGTTGCTTTCATTCTTGCCTGCAGCATTATTGCCAGTTCTAGGTAAATTAGGATTTGCCAATACTATAGTAAAACTTATACAAAACCGACCTAAAAATATGGTATAATAATTTTATGGC
>CAJPML010000200.1 GCA_905371725.1 Leptotrichia sp. oral taxon 215 | reverse complement strand
ATAGAATACGGTATATTTTTTCACAGATAATTCCTTATTTTTTATTGGGAAATTAAATTGATTTTATAAATAATAAAAATAAACATAAAATTAAAAAAGTAAGTTTACTTTTTTAATAAACTTACTTTACAGAAAACAGTGCTTTTGCTATTTTTGGACTTAAATTTTCTTTATTTTCCAATAATATTTTTCTAACCTGATCAACATTTTTTCCTTTTAATGTTTTCATGGCTTTAGTACAAACTCTTACTTTTAATTCAGAACCATTAACATTCAATGTCATAACTTGAAGGTTTGGTCTCCATATTCTTTTAGTAGCTTTATGAGAGTGGCTCACCATGTTTCCGTGTCCTGTACTTTTTCCGAAAACTTCACATCTTTGCATAAATGTTCCCTCCTTTACACATATCGAAATTTATTTTATCATATTTTTTAAATTATTACAAGTTTTTTTCGTTCATTTTCTACCTGATGCTTTTATCCGCTGTTACGTAGTCCAGTTGCAAGTCCGTTTATGGATATATGTATAGCTTTTTTCAGTTCATCGGATTCATCACCTTTTCTTAATCTTTTCAGAAGTTCTATCTGAAGATAGTTCATGGAATCAAAATAGGCAAGACGGTTTCTAAGACTGCTTGCAAGTTCAGGGTTATCAGCCAGCAGGACATCATTTCCAGTGATTTTTTTCAGGATATCTACAGTCAGTTGCCATTCTCTTACAATTTTTTCAAAAATTTCCTGTGCAGTTTCCTGGTCACTTGCAAGTTTTACATATTCTGAAGCAATTGTTAAGTCAGATTTTGATAAAACCATGTCTACATTTGAGATAGCCGATCTGAAGAAAGGCCATTCCTTGTACATATTCTGAAGAATAAGAAGATTATTTTCATCCTTTTCTATCCATTTTGTAAAAGCTGAACCGACTCCGTACCATCCTGGAAGCATTATACGTGTCTGTGACCATGAAAATACCCATGGTATAGCTCTCAAGCTTTCCAGCGTCTGATTTTTCTTACGGGAAGAAGGTCTGGAACCTATGTTTAAGCCTGCAATGGCATTAATAGGTGTCACTTCAAAGAAAAAGTTTGAAAATCCTTCTGTATTATAGACTAAATCACGGTATGCCTCATAACTGAAATCAGAGATTTTTGAAATAATATTTTCATATTTTTCCCAGTTTGCATCTTCTTCTGTTAATGCACTGGATTCAAGAGCAGCTGAAACCAGTGCTTCAAGATTTTTAAATCCTAAATCAGGATTTCCGTATTTTGCACCGATAACTTCTCCCTGTTCTGTAAGACGTATAGTTCCTACAGTACTTCCTTCAGGCTGTGCAAGAATGGCTTCATAACTTGGACCTCCTCCACGACCGACAGTTCCTCCTCTACCATGGAAGAATGAAATCTGAACATTAAATTTTTTTCCTATTTTTGTCAGTTCCTTCTGTGCCTTATATAATGACCAGCTTGAACTTAGATATCCTCCGTCTTTGTTACTGTCTGAATATCCAAGCATTACCTCCTGTTTTCTTCCCCTTTTTGCCATCCATTTTTCAACTAGCGGAAGTGAGAACCATTTTGTAAGTATTTCAGGTGCGGCTTCAAGATCTTCCACTGTTTCAAACAGAGGTACAATCTGAAGGTCACAGAATTCATTTCCTTTATTTCCTTTTGCAAGATTAGCTTCCTTTAGTAAAATTGCTACTTCCAGCATATCTGAAACACTTGTTGCATGAGAAATAAGATTCTTTTCAACAATTTTATTTCCAAATCTTTTTCTCAGTGACTTAACTTTTCTAAATATTGCAAGTTCTCCTGAAAGCAGTTCGCTCTGAGGAATTGTTTCATCACTTAAAATACGTGGATCATGTTCCAGTTCCCTAAGTAATATTTCACAACGTGCCTCTTCTGAAAGGCTCAGGTAGTCGTCTAGAATATTTGCACTTTTCAGTAATTCGGCCACACAGATTTCGTGTACGCCTGAATCCTGTCTCAAATCAATTGTTGCAAGATGGAATCCAAATATTTTAGTTGCACTTATAAGATTCTGGAGATTACCTTTTACTAAAAATTCAGCATTGTTCTTAATAAGTGAATCAGCTATTATTTTTAAGTCCTTAGTGAATTCTTCTGAATTGCTGTAAGGATTGTCAGGTATGTTCTTTCTTTTTGGTGGCAGAACTTCTTTATTTTCGCATAGATTGTAAGCTGTAGCCAGAAGTCTGTCGTTTATTGCAGTCAGTGCACATCTATAAGGCTCATTTACACGGTGTGGAGAAACTTCTCCTGCCATGTCTGATAATTTTTTTAGATCTTCTGATATATCTACCATGACATTTGATATGGATAGATCACGATATATAAGCGAGACTTCATCAAGATAATGTTGAAAAAGTCTAAGAGCCTGAGCCTGAGCCGATGTTTCAAGAGTATTTACAGTAACATAAGGATTTCCGTCACGGTCTCCCCCAATCCACATTCCCATAGTAAGCGGAATAAGATTTTCAGCAGTTTCCTGATTTTCACCAAGTTTTTTAGAAATTTCCTGAAACTTATTTGTTAAATTTGGAATTTCGTTAAAGAAAGTTATGTTGTAGTACCCGAGTACGTTACTTATTTCGTCAACAACTCTTAGCTTTGAAGTTCTTAACATGGAAGTCTGCCATAAAATCTGTACACCCCTATTTAAATCATCTATCCACTGCATTTCATCAATCTGATGATTTTTCACGCTTTCGTGCAGATCAAGTATATCTGTTATTTTTCTTATGAGGTCAAGAATACTTTTTCTTTGAACCTGTGTAGGGTGTGCTGTCAATACTGGAACAACATCTACACTTTTCATTGCATTTAGTATTTTTTCGTTACTTATTCCTTTTTTCTTTAAGTTTTTCAATGATTTTTCCAGTGTACCTATCTGAATTTTATTGGAAAATTTTGCATTTCTATGCTGATGAGTCTGGTACACATCTTCAGCAATATTTGCCAGAACTGAAAAATGACTGAATCCTCTGATTACACGCAGGATATCCTGATTGCTCAGCTGGCTACAGAATGAAGATAAATTTTTACGGCTTTCCTGATTTTTTGTTTTATAATATTGGATGGAAGCCTCTCTTAGACTTTCAGTAACCTGATAAATATGTAATCCTGAATAAGTAAAGATAGATTCCCCCAGAAGTGTACCAAAAAGCCTGTTGTGTTCAAGAAGATTCTGCTGCTGTTCATCAAGCTTTACAGTAGGTAAGGGAGTAACAGGTAAATTTTTTAAATCCATGTAATGATACCACCTTTTTATTTAATTTATATATGTTCTTTAAATTTTATACTTAATATTCAAACGTTATAAATTATATCATAAAATGAACTTTATTTAAACGAAAATGAAAATATAAGTTTTATATAGGGTTAATAAACGGCATTAATATTTTGGCAAAGAGAAAACAAATGGAAAATATTAAAAAAATAGGATATAGTTTAATTGAAATAATTGTTAATAA
>CAJPML010000199.1 GCA_905371725.1 Leptotrichia sp. oral taxon 215 | reverse complement strand
CTTGCTGTTTTAGGATTTGTTTTAAGTATTTCCATCATAAATTTTTTTGAAAATCTATACATAAAATCCAGTTCAATCCCATTCCAGATTTCTCTTTCAAAATGGCATTTATCAAGAATAAGGGAAGTATCAAGTCTTATTTCTGCATGCTTTACTATAAACTCAATTATTTTTGGAAGAAAATGCTTTATTTCAAGACCTGTTTCATCATAATTGACAGCATTTAGATATTCCTGCATCAACTCCCTTGATAATTCTTTAACTGGTTTCTTTATGAGTTTTTCTACATTTTCTTCACTCACACAGCAAGGTGTACACACCGTCAGTTTTCCATTTAAATCATGAGCAAAGATTTCATATGCCTCGTTTATCATTTTTTTCATTTTTTCACTTATAAATTTATCATCAAGTTCCCCACTTATTGCCATTCTAATATCTTCAGGGGGTCTAGTTTTTATCTTAAATTTTTTCATCAGAGTTTTTCTCCTATTAAAAATATATTTATTATAACATATTTTAGGCATTTGTCTTATTATTTTTAAGATTTTTTTCAACATAATTCCTAACATATGTTTATTTTTCTAATTTTTATACATTACATTTTATGCTATTGACAAAATAAAAAGTCATTGTATACTTAGATTGAGAAAGATTATTTAGAATATTTTTTAATAACGCCATAAAGTATAATTATAGACATTTTAAATTCTGTTTTTAAATTTTTTATAAATAGGAGGTTGAATTATGGAACAGAAAAAAAAGAAAGGCTTTAAAATGCCTTCTTCATATACAGTTTTGTATATTCTCATTATTATCCTCGCTATCATGACCTGGATTATTCCGGCAGGAGAATATGAAAAAAATCAGGCAGGACAGCTATTAGCAGGAACTTACAAAACTGTACAGTCAAATCCCCAAGGGATATACGATATTTTTATGGCTCCCGTATACGGACTGATTGGTAATAAACTTACTACCGGTTCAATAGGAGTAGCATTTTTTATCCTTATAATAGGAGGTTTTCTGGGTGTAATTACTGAAACAGGAGCTTTAGATATCGGAATTGCTTCTGTCATCAGGAAAAACAAAGGAAAAGAAAAAAGGCTTATTCCTCTGTTGATGATACTATTTGCCATTGGAGGAACTACATATGGAATGGCTGAAGAAACTATTGCTTTCTATCCTCTTCTTATTCCAATCATGATAGGAGTAGGATTTGATACAGTCACTGCAGTTGCTGTTATTTTAGTAGGTTCACAAATTGGATGTCTGGCATCTACTGTAAATCCATTTGCTACAGGAGTTGCTTCAGATACTGCAGGTGTCAGTATTGCTGACGGTATAGTATGGAGACTTGTATTTCTGGTGGTAATGCTCGCAATCTCTATTTTCTATGTATACAGATATGCCACTAAAATAGAAAAAAATCCTGAAAAATCATTTGTCTATTCTCAAAGAAAAGAAGATCTTGAATTCTTTAAGATACCCGAAAACTCTTCAACAATGACTAAGAAACAGCTTTATATATTATGGATTTTTATCTTGACATTCTTTATAATGATACTCAGCCTAATTCCATGGGGAGATTTTGGCATAAAAATATTTGAACAGTTTAATGATGCTTTGCTTGGATTGCCAGTTATTGGAGGGCTTTTTAGACATGCAGCTCCTTTTGGAACATGGTATTTCTCAGAAATTACAATGCTTTTCTTCGTTTCTTCAGTATTAATAGGTGTCGTTTACGGGATGTCTGAAGATAAGTTTTTAGAAGTATTTTTAAAAGGGTCGGCAGATTTAATAGGTGTTGCCTTAATATGTGCCGTATCACGTGGTATTCAGATAATTATGAATGATGGACTTATAACTGCAACTATTCTTCACTGGGGTGAAATAGGACTTAAAGGACTTTCTCCACAGTTATTTATAACTCTTACATATTTATTCTACTTACCTATGTCTTTCCTAATTCCAGGTACGTCAAGTCTTGCAGGAGCAACAATGGGGCTTCTGGGTCCTATGGCAGAATTTGTCCATGTAAGATCTCATCTTGTTATCACTGCATTTCAGGCTGCTTCTGGAGTACTTAATTTATTCACTCCAACATCTGGTGTAGTAATGGGAGCTCTTGCAATCGCACGTATAGATATTATTGTATGGATTAAATTCCTTGCAAAACTTATTTTACTAGTTATTTTTATGAGTATTGTAATTCTTGTAATTGCAACTTTCTTTTATTAGATAAACTATCTTTTGAAAAAATGGAGCATTGATACTACGCGTCTTAGCTCCATTTTATTTCTATTTTGCTTCTATTATTATCAGTTCCTTGTTACTTTTATTCAGAACTTCCCTTCCATCTTTTTTAACAACAACATCATCTTCTATTCTTACTCCACCCCATCCATCAAAATATAGTCCAGGTTCTGAAGTAACAACCATATTTTCTTTTAATTCTATATGAGTAACTGAAGATAAGTATGGCAATTCATGGATTTCCAGTCCTATTCCGTGTCCAAGTCCATGTCCGAATTCTTTTCCATATCCTTTTTCAGTCAGGAAGTTTCTTACAACTTTATCCACCTCATCTGACATTACACCTTCTTTTATAGTGTTAACTCCAAGAATCTGTGCTTCAAGTACAAGGTTGTATATTTCCTTATGCTTTTCAGTAATATTGTTTCCATAGTAAACTGTTCTTGTCATATCTGATACATATCCATTGTAGTATGCTCCAAAATCCATTGTAATAAATTCTTCCTTCTGGATTTTTTTATCTGAAGCAACTCCATGAGGCATTGCAGATCTTACACCACTTGCCAGAATTGTCTCAAATGATCTGTCTTCTGCACCTAGTTTTCTTTGAATATATTCCATGTATCCGGCTATTTCCTTTTCAGATACACCTTCTTTTATTATTTTTAATGCTTCACTAAATGCAATATCACTTATTTCTATCGCTTTTTTTATAAATCCAATTTCTTCATCAGATTTTATCATTCTTGCATATGTTATTTTATCTCCTATTGGAACCAGTTCTGCCTTAAATTCTTCCTTCAAAGTCTGATACAGTGAAAATGTCACATTATGATCTTCAAATCCGATTTTTTTCAATCCAAGTTTTTCAGCATGTTCACCTACAAATTTTAATGAACCTCTTGAAACTTCCACAAATTCAAATCCCATTTTTGTAACTTGAGCTTCTCCCTGACTTCTATATCTGAAATCAGAATAGAAAAAGTTTCCTTTTCTTGTAGCAAGTCCTACTCCTGTAGTCCCTGTAAATCCTGCAAAATATCTCAGATTATACAAATCTGTAATAAATATTGCATCCAAATTCAATTCATCTAACAATTTTGTTAATTTTTCAGTTCTTTTTTCCATTTTTCCACCACGTATGATTTCTCATACTCTCCTTTCCTCTGTATTTTTATATTAATATAATAATTATATAAATTATTTTATATTAAATATCTCTGCTGGAACATAAGTATCTATATTTGTCTTATAAACTTCACTATCCTTATCAAT
>CAJPML010000198.1 GCA_905371725.1 Leptotrichia sp. oral taxon 215 | reverse complement strand
AATATTTAGTAGAAAAAAATATTTAAAAATGTTACAATTACAATAAACAAAAAAGTAAAATAAGAGGCGAATATGAAAGAAAAAATAGATACTTTAGAGATTAGTAGCCAGGAAAGAATTATAAATCAAGTAAATAAAGTGAAAATTGTAAAAAAGGAATATTTAGATGAACAGTTGCTTGTCCAGTTTTATGATTATATGAAATTAAATAAAATAGAGGAAACTGAAGATACTGAAAAAGCAGATTTAATTATTTCTTTTGGAGGAGACGGAACATTACTTGTTGCTGCAAAAGAAGCTTTGAAGAAGGATATTCCAGTAATGGCTGTAAATATGGGAACTTTAGGCTATTTAGCAGATATTTCTTCTAAAGATGTTATTCAGATGATGGAAAAATATAAAAAAAATCAATATATTGTAGATGAAAGGACATTCCTAAAGGTAAAGTATAATGAAAAAGAGTACTATGCCTTAAATGATCTTGTTATAAGCAAGGGAGGTATAGCTTCCCAGATAATTAATGTGGAAGTTTATGCTAATGGAACATTTGTAAATAAGTACAGGGCTGATGGAATAATCATAGCTACTCCTACAGGTTCAACTGCATATTCGCTTTCAGCAGGAGGTTCGATAGTTCATCCTAATTTAAGAGCTTTAAGTATAACTCCGCTGTCAGCTCAGAGCTTGACGGCAAGGCCTATTATTATAGATGGCGATGAAGTACTGAGTTTTAAAGTTTTTTCACGGGATAATGACACTCACTTGAATATTGACGGGAGGATAAATTTCCGGATAAAATTAGAGGATGAAATTTCAGCAGTAATGTCAAAGAAAAAAGTGAGAATAATAAGAAGCGGCAAAAGTGATTATTATGGTATATTAAGGGAAAAACTGAGATGGGGAGAATCATCAGTAAAATAAAAAAGGGGAAATAAACAGAAAAGGTGAGAGGAAAATAAAATGCTGAGAGAATTAAGATTAAACAATTTAGCAATAATAAGAAATTTAGATTTGGAATTTAATGGAGGACTGATTTCACTAACAGGTGAAACTGGAGCCGGAAAGTCTATTATACTGGATGGAATTTCTCTTCTAATAGGAGAAAGATCTAATCTTGAAATGATAAGAACTGGTGAAGACAGCCTTTTTGCAGAAGGAGTTTTTGACTTAAGTGAAGTCCAGAAAGAAAAACTTAATAAACTAGGTTTTGAAATAGAAGACGATGAACTGATTATTTCAAGACATTTTTATAGAAATTCAAAATCAAAAATAACAGTTAACGGAATGAGAATGACTGTATCCAAGTTAAAGGAGCTTATGGGAAATATTCTGGATCTTGTAGGGCAGCATGAGCACCAGTATCTTTTAAATAAAAACTACCATTTAGGATTGCTGGATAGATTTCTGAATAAGAATGGACAGGAACTGGTAAAGGAAATAAGAAATAATGTTCTGGATTTGAAAAAAATAAATAAAAAAATAGAAGAAATAGAAAATGAAAAATTTCAAATAATGGAAAAAAAGGATATTCTGGAATTTCAATCTAATGAAATAACCAGTTTAGGACTTAAAGAAAATGAGGACAGTGAACTTGAAGAAGAATACAGAATACTTTTTAATGCAGGAAAAATAGGAGAAAAGCTTGATGATTCGATTCAGAGGCTAAAGGAAGGTGAATATTCAGTTGTAAATTCACTTGGAAAAATAAAGAAAAATCTGGAACAGCTTTCTGATATATCTGAAACATATTCAGAAATAAAGGAAAAAATCGGAAATATCATCTATGAAATAGATGATATAGGCTACTTGCTTGAAGACATGGCAGAAAATGTGGAAAGTGATGATATCAGGCTTGAAAAAGTAGTAAGCAGAATAGATGAAATAAATAAGCTGAAACTGAAATATGGTTCAACCATAAAGGAGATACTGGCATTCAGGGATGAAAATGAAAAAAAGCTGTCTCTTATAAAGTTTGAAAATAATGAGCTGGAAGATTTAAAGAAGGAAAAGGAAGAAAAAACAAAATTTTATTTTGAAAATAGTCATAAGTTACGTGAAATAAGAAAAAAAGTTGCAGAAAAACTTGAAAAAACAATAAATGTGCAATTAAAGGACTTAAATATGGTAAATTCCCAGTTTAAAGTTGCATTCTCAGAAAAAACTGTAATTTCTTCAAAAGGGATGGATGATGTGGAATTTATGATGGTTACCAATCTTGGAGAAAATTATAAACCACTTGCAAAAATTGCATCCGGTGGGGAAATTTCAAGAATTATGCTTGCCTTGAAAACGGTATTTTCAGCTGTTGACAATATTTCGGTGCTTATATTTGATGAAATAGATACTGGGATTTCCGGAGAAACAGTAAGAAAAGTTGCAGAAAAGCTGAAGGAACTTTCTGGAACAGTTCAGGTTATCTGTGTTACACATTCTCCTCAAATTGCAGGAAAATCAAATCAGCAGTTTTTCATAAAAAAAGAAATTGAAAACAAGGTAACTGAAACAAAGGTAAGAGAACTGGACACAGAAGAAAGAATAAGGGAAATAGCGAGAATAATTTCAGGAGATAATATAACGGAAACCTCCATAAAACACGCAAAAGAAATTATGGAACTATAAAAATGGGAGTTATAGTAAATAAATGAATAAAGACGAAGAGAAAATAAATTTAAAAAATGTAAAGATGAAAGAAACAAGGATTGAAAGGGAAAATAATCTGTATATTAAGGAATTTCTATCCTATCTTGCTTTTGAAAAAGGGAATTCCGGTAATACTATCACAGGATATGAAAGAGACTTGAAGATATTTTCAAAACATGTAAATAAAAATTTAACAGAAGTTACAGAAGAAGATATTTATAGTTATATCAGGGAAATGAATGATAAATTGAAAAAAAATTCTGTATTGAGAAAAGTTGCAACAATAAGAAATTTTTATAAATTCTGTTATCTTAATAAAATTATTAAGGAAGATCCTACAGGCATGATAAAATCAATGAAAAGGGAAAAAAGACTACCGGAAGTTCTTTCGCTTGAAGAAGTTAAGAGAATAGTGCATAACTGTAAGCATACACCTGGTGGAATGAGGGACAGGCTTATTATTAAATTTTTAATAGCAACAGGAGCAAGAATTTCTGAAATTTTAAATTTAAAAATAAGTGATGTGGAAAATCAGAACTATGAATTTATAAAAGTTCTTGGAAAAGGCTCAAAATACAGAGTTATACCAATTTATGACAGTCTGGAAAAGGAAATAAAGGAATTTATACATGATTATAGACCTAAATTGAAGGGTGCAGATGAAACTTTCGATTTATTTCCTAGAGCGAGACGTGAGAATTTTTGGAAGAGACTAAAGGTAATTGCAAAAAATGCAGGAATTGAAAAAAATATTTATCCGCATATATTTAGACATTCTTTGGCAACTGTACTTTTGAGTAACGGGGCAGATATAAGGATAGTACAGGAAATATTGGGACATTCAAATATAAGTACTACAGAAATATATACACATGTTGAAAAATCAAAGCTAAAAAATATTTATAATAAT
>CAJPML010000197.1 GCA_905371725.1 Leptotrichia sp. oral taxon 215 | reverse complement strand
GAGACAGTCTTTTTTATTACTTTTCAATTTTTTAGAGATAGTTCTTGTATTATATTCTTCTTTCCAGTTCTTCCATCAGATGTTCTTTTATTGCTTCATCATCGATGTTGTCAAGTATTGGTCTGAAAGAAGATTCAACTATAAGCTTTTTTGCTCTGCTTTCAGAAAGACCTCTACTCATCAGATAGAAAAGTTTTGCTTCGTCAACTTTTCCTACAGAAGCGGCATGTTCTCCTATTACATCATCTTCATTACAGAATAGTGTTGGAATGGAGTGAGCCTTTACCTTCTTATCAAGAAGAATCGCAAATTCCCCTTCTCTTCCTTCAGATTTTGCAGCACCTCTTTCAAAATAAAGATTTCCTCTGAAAACTTTCTGAGCAGTATCTTTAACCGCTCCTCTTCCTTGGATTTCACCTATTGCACGTCTACCTTTAAATACGATTGAATACTCAAGATCAAGTTTTCTATCAGAATCAGCAAGATATGCAGGCTTTATATATATTTCAGCAGAATCTTCCTCAAGATAGGATTTATGGCTTATACCATTTACCTTTGCTCCAAGTTCTACACTGTAATATTCAACTTTTCCCTGTCCAAGCGCTTCTATTTTTGAAGATTCAAAGTTCTCGGAATTAGTATTCAATGTCTGTATCTTTATAAGTTTAACTTCAGAATTTCTTCCGGCTATCACTCTTATTATTCCGTTACGGTAGGCTTTTTCCTCATCCTCAGAATTATAAGTTATTATTACAGTAGCCTTCGCAAAATCTTCAACTTCAATAATATTATAATCTATAAGAAAATTATTTTCCTTATTGAAGTTGTAATTTATATAAATTGGTTTTTCCACTTTTTTTCTTTCGCTTATTTTTATATATTTTCCTTCATTGTAAAATGTATAATTCTGCAGTTTAAAAAAGTCACCCAGTCCATATTCATTATCATTTGAAAGTCTTTCCAAATCTTTCAGGGAATCATTCAGTCCCTTTATGGCTACACCATCCTGATCAGCATTTTTTATAACAGTACTGTTGAAAGGTTTAAATTCTCCCGGTTCCTCATACTTATATCCGACTCTTTTCCAGTTAGGTTTTTTAAGGGAAGCATATTTTTTAAAACTTTCTTTTCTATAACTGTTGTTATCAAGATTTTGTAAACTTGCTTCATTTAGCATTATATATTCCTCCTAAAATTACTTCTATATTTCTTACCCGATTGTTCCTTCAAGTTCAAGTTCAATCAGTTTATTCAATTCTACTGCATATTCAAGCGGTAATTCCTTTGAGATAGGTTCAACAAATCCTCTTACTATCATGGCTTTTGCCTCATCCTTGCTTATACCCCTTGACATGAGATAAAATATTGCTTCATCACTTATTCTTCCTATTTTAGCTTCGTGTCCTATGTCTACGCTGTCGTTATTTATTTCAATTATAGGAATAGTGTCAGATCTTGATTCATTATCAAGCATCAGTGATTCACATTCAACTGTAGCTTTTGCTCCTGTTGCATTTGCAGCAACATTTAACAGACCTCTATAAAAAGATGTTCCTCCATTTTTAGAGATTGATTTTGAATGTACTGTTGAAGATGTATTTGGTGCAGCATGAACGATTTTACATCCTGTGTCCAAATATTGTCCTGATGATGCAAATGTAACACCTGTAAATTCACATCTTGAACGTTCCCCTTTCAAAATAGTCATAGGATAAAGCATTGAAACTCTTGATCCAAATGATCCAGATACCCACTCCATTACACCATCTTCTTCAACTATAGCTCTTTTTGTATTAAGATTGTACATGTTTCTTGACCAGTTTTCTATTGTGGAGTATCTCATTCTTGCCCCTTTTTTTACAATCAGTTCAACTGCTCCGGCATGCAGTACGTTCTTTTTATATTTTGGTGCAGAACATCCTTCGATGAAGTGAAGATCTGCCCCTTCTTCAACGATTATTAATGTGTGTTCAAATTGCCCTGCTTCTGCAGCATTAAGTCTGAAATAAGATTGCAGTGGCATATTGACTTTTACTCCTTTAGGAACATACACAAATGACCCTCCTGACCATACGGCACCATGCAATGCTGAAAATTTATGGTCATGCATAGTAATAACTTTCATAAAATATTGTTTTACAAGGTCTTCGTGTTCTTTTATGGCAGTTTCTATGTCTGTATATATTACTCCCTGTTCTGTAAGTTCCTTGTGAACACTATGGTAGACAACTTCTGAATCATACTGTGCTCCTACTCCTGCAAGTGACTGTCTTTCAGCTTCCGGTATCCCCAGTCTGTCAAAAGTTGATTTTATATAATCAGGCACATCGTCCCAGTTGTCACTCATTATTTTTGCATCAGGCTCAAGATAATGAACTATGTCATTTATATCCAGATCAGATAAATCAGGTCCCCATGTAGGTACAGGCTTTGAATTGAATACTTCCAGTGCTTTAAGTCTATATTCAAGCATCCATTGAGGCTCGTTTTTCTTTTCGGAAATTTTTCTTACGATTTCTTCTGTAAGCCCTTTCCCTGTTGTAAATTTATGATGCATTTCATCCTTAATGTCATAGACACCTCTTTCAATGTCTGCAACATAGGTTTTTTTTCTACTATCTTCCATTTTTGTTATTCTCCTCTTTAATTATTCCAAATTTTAGAAAGATTTGGTTATATAGAAATATTATAATCCAAGTTCTTCTCTCATTTTTCCATATCCGTCTTTTTCTATGGCTTCCACAATTTCAATTCCACCACTTTTAACTATTTTTCCATCCATAAGGACATGTACAAAGTCAGGTTTTAAATATTCCAGTACTTTGTCATAGTGAGTTATAATAAGTAATGCTGTATCTTTTGTCTTTAATTTCTGCACTCCTTCAAAAACAATCTTTGTAGCATCAATGTCAAGTCCTGAATCTGTTTCATCAAGAATTGCCAGTTTAGGTTCAAGTACAGCCATCTGTAAAATTTCATTCTTCTTTTTTTCTCCTCCTGAGAATCCAACATTCAAATGTCTTTCAGCATATTCAGGATTAATGTGTAATTTCTCCATTTTTTCTACTAATTCATTATGGAATTGCATTATATACTGCTTTTCTCCTGTAACAGCTTCTTTTGCCGTTCTTAAAAAATCTTCAACAGTAAGTCCTGGTATTTCTTCAGGATACTGGAATGACAGAAATATGCCTTTCTGTGCTCTTTCATCTACTTCAAGTTCAGTTATGTCTTCACCTTCAAGTAAAATCTGACCACTAACTACTTCATGCTTAGGATGCCCAACAAGAATACTTGCCAAAGTTGATTTTCCGGCACCGTTAGGTCCCATAATCACATGTACTTCTCCTTTATTAATTGTTAAATCTACTCCTTTCAGTATTTCTTTACCTTCTACTTCAGATTTAACATTTTTTAAATTTAACAAACTCATTTTCTTTTACCTCCAAAATTTATATTAAAACACTTTTAATAAGTTTACTCCTACATTTTACAGAAAAATTGTAATAAAGTCAAATTTAAAAATATTATATTTTTTATATTGTGATTTTTTGCCTCT
>CAJPML010000196.1 GCA_905371725.1 Leptotrichia sp. oral taxon 215 | reverse complement strand
ATTATATTGATAATAGTTGCATATATTCTGGGAAGTGTTCCTAATGCTCTTTGGATAGGAAAAGTTTTTAAGGGAATAGATATAAGGGAGCATGGAAGTAAAAATACAGGTTCTACAAATGCTGCAAGAGTTTTGGGAGCAAAGCTGGGAATACTGACGTTGATACTTGATATTTCTAAAGGGGCAATTCCAGTTGCACTGTCACTTTTTATGAAGGCTGATTTACTTGAAAATATAACTGGAATATCAAATTTAGATTTTATAATGATTGGAATTTTTGCTATTGTAGGTCACAGTTTTTCAATTTTTATGAAATTTAAGGGGGGAAAGGCAGTGGCAACAACAGTTGGAGTGTTTACTGTTCTGGTGCCAAAAGCACTGTTACTTGCAGCGGTGGTATTTTTTGTAATATTTGCATTAACAAGGTATGTTTCAGTTTCTTCAATAACAGCCGCAATATCATTGCCAATATTTATTTTCTTTCTTTATGGGGATATTCCTTATACAGTTTTCGGAGGAATAATTACAATACTTATAATTGTAAAACATAAAAGTAATATTCAGCGTTTATTAAATGGAACAGAATCAAGGTTTACAATAAATAAAAAATAATAAAATAAGGGCAGGTGTATTTAATGAAAAATGTGTTGGTAATAGGTGGAGGAAGCTGGGGAAGTTGCCTGGCTAAATTGCTGGTAGAAAATGGCAATAACGTCTATCTGTGGGAATATAACGAAAAAAATAGAGATACAATGAAAAAAGAAAGAAAAAATCCTATTTTTTTGTCTGAAGTTAAACTACCGGATGAACTGAAAATAATAGATGACTATTGTGAAGTCCTTTCTGATGAAGAAAAATATGGCAAAATAGATGTTATTTTATTAGCTACACCTACACAATTTTTGAGGGCAGTTTTAAAAAGATTGAAAAATTGTCTGATTTATAATATAATATTAGTTAATGTCGCAAAAGGAATTGAAATTTCAAGTAAGAAAAGAATTTCCGAAGTAGTGGCAGAAGAACTTGGAAATAAGGAATATAGCTATGTTCTACTTGCTGGACCTACTCATGCTGAAGAAGTGGCAATAAAACTTCCATCAGCGATTTTAGCAGTATCTACAGATGAAGATGCAGCGATACAGGTTCAGAAGTTGTTCAGCAATCTTTATTTTAGAGTTTACACAGGAACAGATCTTACTGGAGCGGAGCTAGGTGGAGCATTAAAAAACTGTCTCGCAATTGCTGCAGGAATATCTGATGGATTAGGTTTTGGTGATAATTCTAAGGCTGCTTTGATTACAAGAGGAATAAATGAAATATTAGAAATAGGCAAGTATTATGATGTTAATCCAAAAACTTTTATGGGACTTTCGGGTCTTGGTGATATAATCGTAACATGTACAAGTAAGCACAGTAGAAACAGATATGTAGGTGAAAAGCTTGGAAAAGGCGAAAAAATAGAAGAAATAACAGCAAATATGAATATGGTTTCTGAAGGAGCAGAAACTATAAAGGCTCTATATGCAATTATAGAGGAACAGCATATAAATGCACCTATTTTTTCTGCTTTATATGAAGTAATTTATAAAGGAAAACCTGTAAATGAATTAGTTTCATTATTTATGAGCAGAAACCTCAAATCAGAATTTGTTTAAAATTACTGCGATGAAATATTGTGATGATTAGCATAAGAATAAGTATATTGAACTAACAGGATAATAACAACGGAGCTGATATATGGAAGAGAATAATTTGAATTTGATTTCTCTCTATTTAAGTGATATTCAGAAATTTCATTTGCTGTCAAGAGAAGAGGAATATGAACTTTTAAAGAAAATTAGAGAAGAAAATGATGAACAGGCAAGGCAGTTATTAATTTTATCAAATTTGAGACTGGTTATAAGTACGGCAAAAAAGTCGCTTGGGAATGGACTCCCATTAATAGATTTAATCAGTGAAGGAAATATTGGATTAATAAAGGCCATAAATAAATTTGACTATACTAAGGGACATAGGTTTAGCACTTATGCAGTCTGGTGGATAAAACAGTCTATAAAGAAAGCGATTATTAATACAGGAAGAGATATAAGGATTCCTTCCTATAAATATGAGCAACTTGCTAAAGTAAATAAAGTTATTACAGATTATGTGGCACGGCATGGAGAGTCTCCATCAACTTCATACATTGCAAAGGAAGTGGAACTGAAGGAAAGTAAGGTAATTCTTCTTTTGAATGAGTTTCAGGAAGTAATTTCATTGAATGAGACAATAGGAGATAACATTTATCTGGAAGATATTATTGGAAAAAACGATGATGTTGAAGAAAAAATTATAAAAGAAGATCAGTTATCGGAAATGCGGGATCTTCTTGACAGTACTCTTACAGAAAGAGAAAAAGAAATACTTGAATTGAGATATGGCCTTTATAACAATAAAATACATACTCTAAAAGAAATAGGAGCTATTTTAAATATTACGAGGGAAAGAGTGAGACAAATAGAAAAAAAGGCTATAATTAAATTGAAAAATCATTTCAAGGAATATAAAGAGATGCTTTAGTGATATAAGTCTATGAAGGAAGGAGATTATGTATGCTTAATGTCAAAGTTGACAGAAAAGAAATTTTGAAAGCTATTCAGATAGTTGAAAATTCAGTTACAGACAATAAAATAAGAGAAGTACTTTCAGGAATTTATATAGAAGCGAAAGAAAATCGTATAATATTGAAAGGTACTGACCTGGAACTTTCAATTAATACTGAGATTTCAGGTGAAATAAATTCTGAAGGAAAAATAGTTATAAAGCATAAGCTTATTGAAGAATTTTTAAAACAGATACTTGATGAAAAAATAGAATTAATTGAAGAACAGGGGAAATTAATAATAAGAACTGACAGTACAAATACTGAATTTTCCCTGTATGATGCAGAAAATTATCCTACACAGTCAAGATTTGAAATGGGAGTTGAGTATACTTTTGACAAGAGTAAACTTTTAACAAATATAGAGAATGTAAAAATTTCGGCTTCAAATGACCCTGAAAATCTTGCTGTAAACTGTATAAGACTCGAAATAGAAGATAACAAACTTAAACTCGTTTCTTCAGATACTTACAGGCTTACCTACATTGAGGAGGAACTTGAAGAAAATCAAAGAAATAAAGAAGGATTAAGTGTAAGCATTCCTTTAAAAACGATAGATGGATTAATAAAAATAATGAAGCTCATAGATGAAGAAACAATAAGTTTTAAATCTGATGGTACAAGAGTATTTTTTAAATTTGCCAATGTAGAAATTTTAACAAGGGTAATAGAATTACAATTTCCTGATTACAAATCAATATTGAAAAATGCACAGCATGATAAGAAAATTTTGTTAAATACAAAAGATTTTTTATCAGTACTGAAAAGAACACTTATATTTGTTAGAGACAATAAAGATGCAAAAAACGGAGGAATTTTCAGTTTTGAAAATAATAAGCTTATACTTACAGGTATAAATGAAAATTCTAAAATAAAAGAAGAACTTGCAACTATACAGGCAGGGACTTCTTTTCGATGACATGACTGATC
>CAJPML010000195.1 GCA_905371725.1 Leptotrichia sp. oral taxon 215 | reverse complement strand
GGAGGTGTTCTTTATAAAAGGGACAAATAAATCTGATGAGCCAAGAATGAATGAAAGAATCAGGGCAAGAGAAATAAGAGTTATTGGAGATGATGGAGAACAGTTTGGAATTTTAACTGTAAATGAAGCTTTAGCTTTAGCAGCAGAGAAAAGTTTAGATTTAGTTGAAATCTCGCCAAATGCTACACCACCTGTATGCAAAATTATGGACTATGGAAAATTCAAGTATGAGAACAAAAAGAAACAGAAAAATGTTGTCATCAAAGAGATTAGAATAAAACCTCATATTGATGAACATGATAAAGAAACAAAAATTTCTCAAATTAAAAAGTTCATAGAAAAAGAATATAAGGTGAAAATCAGTTTAAGACTTTCAGGACGGGAAAAACTACATGCAGAGTCAGCTGTTAAAATTTTAGATGAATTTGCAGATAGTTTTGAAGAAACTGCGATAGTCGAAAAGAAATATGGAAAAGAACAAGTTCAGAAATTTGTTATGTTATCACCTAAAAAGTAGTAAAATAAGGAGGAAAAAAAATGCCAAAAATGAAAACACACAGAGGGACAAAAAAGAGAGTTAAAGTAACAGGAAGCGGAAAACTTGTTATTAAACATTCAGGAAAAAGTCACATTTTGACTAAGAAATCAAATAAAAGAAAGAAAAGATTAGGACAAGATGCAATCGTACCAAAAGGAGCAGAAAGAAGAATTAAAAAAGTATTAGCAGGACAGGCAGGAAGATAGTTCAATCAGAATTATAAAAGACTAAGGAGGAAAGAAAATGCCAAGAGTAAAAACAGGAATAGTTAGAAGAAAAAGACATAAAAAAGTATTAAAGGAAGCAAAAGGTTATAGAGGAGCCATAAAAACAAATTATAAAAAGGCAAATGAAGCTGTTAAAAAAGCTATGGCTTACGCAACAGAGCATAGAAAACTTAAAAAGAGAAAAATGAGAGAATTATGGATAATAAGAATAAATGCTGCAGCAAGATTAAACGGAATTTCTTATTCAAGATTTATGAACGGATTGAAAAAAGCTGGAATTGAGCTTGATAGAAAAGTATTAGCTGACATAGCTTTAAACAACCCTGCAGAATTTGCAAAATTAGTTGAAAAAGTGAAATAGTTTTTAGATAGGAAGAAATGTCATATAAAGGCATTTCTTTTTTATGTTATATACAGGAGGAGATTTTAATGAAGGCAGAAATTATATGCATAGGAACAGAACTATTAGTAGGAGATATAGTAAATACAAATTCACAGTATATATCAAAAAAACTTACAGATATTGGAATTGATTTGTATTATCAAACAACGGTTGGAGATAATTTCGAGAGAGTTAAGGAATGTCTTGAAATAGCCTTTACTAGAGCAGACCTAGTAATAACAACAGGAGGACTGGGACCTACTATAGATGATATAACAAAGGAAGTAACAGCTGATTATTTTAATGAAAACCTTGAAGTTGTTCAGAAATATTATGATGAAGTAGTAGAACGGTATAGTAATAGGGGATTTGATATAGCTAAAGGAGCAAAAAAGGAAGCTTCTATATTAAAAAATTCAGAATTACTAGAAAATGAGGTGGGACTTGCTCCAGGCTTTTTTTATGAAAAGGAAAATAAAAAAATAATTGTACTGCCAGGACCACCTAAGGAAATGACATGGATGATGGATAATCAGGCTATACCTTTATTAGAAAAATATTCAGATAGCATATTGCTAATGAAGACACTAGAGATAAAAGGAGTTCCTGAAGGAAAAATAGATGAAGAGCTGGAGAAATATTTCAAAATGTCTAATCCTACAGTAGCACCTTATGCGAAAGAAAGATGTGTACATGTAAGAGTTGCGATGAAGGGGCTTAGAGAAAATAGTGAAAATATTGAAAAGGAAATAGATAGGATAGTTGAGGAAATTAGGGAAATTTATCCTGATGCTTCTTTAATATTATAATTTCATTTACAATAAAATTTTTGTTGAATTTTAGTAATAAAAAATGTATACTTTAGTCAGTAAATAATAAAAGGAGATGATGAATTTGAAAAAGTGTTTAAAAAAAAGTATAGTTGCTGGTATATTTATTATTATGGGAATTGTAATGAATGGAAGCATACTTTATGCCAGAGAGAATGTTCAAAAATGGTATCCAGATGAAAGATCTGAACAAATTGAAACTGAACTGGAAGATGTCTATGAAAATCCTTCGCATGCAACTGCTGTAAAACATATGGTCTGGGTTGAAATACCCGTATGGAAGTTAAAAAATGGACAAAAAGTTCCCGGTAAAATGAAGGTACAAGTACTTAATTTATTGGCAGAGGAAGTTAAAGAAATATTTACTGAAATATATAATGGACCAGAGAAATTTCCTATTAAATCGATAGGAGGGTATGAATGGCGTTCTAATGGTATTTCCAGTCTTCACAGTCTCGGTCGTGCAATAGATATCAATCCTGATGAAAATCCACAGTTAAGTCCTGAAGGAAAAGTTCTAGTGGGGAAAAAATGGGAACCAGGTCAAAATCCTTATTCTATAACTCCTGACGGAGATGTTGTAAGAGCATTTTCTAGAAGAGGATGGGTTTGGGGAGCTACATATAGAAGACCAGATTATATGCATTTTGATGTTCCAACAATGTCATTAGACTATTCTATATTAGAACAATTCCTAAAATAGAAAATACAAATAGAATATATAAGAAAAAACCATAATAGAAAAAATGTAAACATAATAAAGAAATATAGTCTTAATTTTGTTTTTGATTTTTTTGTTATGGTTTCTTTTTAAATTAATCTTGACATTGTAAAGATTATGTAATATAATCTTATCAGTGATAAGATTACTAAAAATAAAATAAATTATATGTGAGGTTAAAATGAAAGAATATAGAAAAGAGTATCATCATGGAAATTTAAGGAAAGAGCTTATTGAAAAAGGAATAAAAATGATAAATGACACAGGCGAAGAAAAACTTTCGCTAAGAAAATTGGCAGTAGAATGTGGTGTCAGTAATGCTGCTCCATATACGCACTTTAAGAATAAGGATGAACTCCTTAAAGCGATGAGTGAATATATATTGGAAATTCTGACATCTGAACTGGAAAAAATATGCAGTAAGTATAAAGATAATATTGAACTGCTTGCCATGTTAGGAAAATGTTATGTTATGTTTTTTTATGAGAATCCTGAATATTATCATTTTATATTTTCAAGGAAAGATATAGAAGTTGACCTTTCACTAAAAATGCCAAAAAGTGATTTAAACATGCCAATGAACATATTAAAAAGGGAAGCTATACGAGAATTTACTAAAATGGAAATGCCTGAAGAAGTGATACAGGATAAAATTATTGCAATGTGGGCATTGGTACAGGGGCTGACATCAATTGTAATAATGCCGAATGTTAATTATGCCCAGCAATGGGATGAAAAAATAGAAGAAATAATAAAAACAAGTTTTATAACATGTTATTAAAAAATATGAAAAAAAGATAAGCCCCAAAATTTGAATTAGAAATTTAGATGAATGGAGGTAGATTTTTTATGCAAGTTGTCATACATGATATGAAT
>CAJPML010000194.1 GCA_905371725.1 Leptotrichia sp. oral taxon 215 | reverse complement strand
AGTTATATATCTTTCAATAGATTTAATGTTACTACCGCGCACTGTTTTAATATACGGGCAGCTTTCTTTTATACAGTTGTGTATAAAAATACTATAATTCTTATAAGAGGGAGGAATAAAAAACATGAAAATACTTGTTATTTCAGGTTTCCTTGGAGCAGGTAAAACTACATTTATTAAAGAGATGGTTAGAAGTACAGGAAGAGAATATGTCATATTTGAAAATGAATTTGGGGATGTAAACATTGATGGAGAAATATTGAAAAATAAGTCTGAAACAAATGATGAGAAAGAAATAGAACTAAATGTATGGGAGCTGACAAGCGGTTGTGCATGCTGCAGTACAAAGGCGGATTTCATGTCTTCACTTCTTGCCATAGATAATACCCTAAATCCTGACTTTCTTATAGTTGAACCTTCAGGAATAGCTGTTTTAAGCAATATCATAAATAATGTTAACAATGTAGGATATGAAAGAATAAAGGTACTTCCTCCGGTAACTATAATAGATGCGGGAACATATTTTAAATATAAGAATAAATATGAAGAAGTATTTATGGATCAGGTTAAAATGGCATCACATATTCAGCTTTCCAAAGTGGAAAATATGACAGAGGAAGAACTTAATACAATTTTTGAAGACATAAGAAAAATTAATCAAAATGCTGAAATTCATACATCTGACTATCATAATCAGGATATAAGTTATTGGAACAGTCTTTTTAGTGGAGAGCTTGTCAAGATGGAAAGTTCCAATCTGATAGATGTAAAGAAGAAAATGCAGAATGTAAGTTATAAAAATGCCTGTGCCAAAAATCCTGCCGCTCTTGCTTTTTTTCTGGATAAGCTGATTTTAGGCTATTACGGAGATATAAACAGGGCAAAGGGAGTTTTTAGAAATTCTGATTATAATATGCATTTTGATGTAGTTGATACAGGATACAATATATATTTTTCAGAGGGGGAAGCAGAGAATAATACAGTTTTTATAGGGAATCCGATTGATAAGGAATTGCTTCTGAAGGAACTTGAAGAAATGACAGCTGGAAACAGCTTTTACAGATAATTTATAATTTCAGGTAATTATACAGTTTTATACTAGTTCCCGAAAGCCCGCCCTCAATACTATTAAAACAGTGCGCGGTAGTAACATTAAATCTATTGAAAGATATATAACTGTACACATGTGACAATACTGAGGATAAAAGTAAAGAAGTTAAATCTCCTCCTGATTCCCATAAGCGTGACAGGCTTGTTTAAAATTCCGGAGAATTTTAGTTGCACTCGCTTTTAACAATATCTACACCAAATATAAAACTGTATAGTAAAATTTTTTAAAATGATTTCAAAAAATAAATATTAATCTTCAATCAGTTCAGTCAGCCAGTTTGCCTGCTGGAGTTCAGTATCAGTTTCCCTGATTTTTTTTGAAAGCAGATCGAGTTCTTTCTGTAAAGCGGGAACATCTACTGTGCTCATTATTTTTATTTCTGTAGTTGAATACAGGTTTACTTTCTGACCTGCAATATTTAAAAATCCTCTTAAAATATTAGATTTTAAAGTCAGAGTATCTCTTTCGGCAATCAGATCGGAAAGGGTCTGACCGTTTGAAACAGTAACACAGTTAGTTTTGTTAATCTGTTTAATAAGAATTTTCAGCTGATTAATATTATTATCAAGTTCATTCAGAAGTTTTTCAGGATTTTCTGAAGGTTTGTCGTTTTCCTGAACTTTTGCATTATTATTAAGTCTTACTCTTAACTGTTCTATTCTTTTTTGTAAATCTGATCTTAAAATCAGAGCTTCAGCCAGTTTCATATATAACCTCCATTTTATTAGTTTTATATATTAAATTTACATAACTGAATTATACCCAATAGATTTTTTTATGTCAATATGATTGACAAAAAAACAAAAAAAGAGTATTATAGATTTATAAAACAATTAAACTTCAGGGCAGGGTGAAATTCCCGACCGGTGGTATATAAGTCCACGCGATTGAGAAATCATGAACTGGTGTGATTCCAGTACCGATAGTATAGTCTAGATGAAAGAAGTTGGAATATGGTAATAGTGTGAGTATAACGAATATGCTGATATTGTCATAGATTTTTTTAACATAATATGTATAAAGACATAAAATATGTAAATGATATCAGATATTGAAAATAAATAGGAGCTATTACAGATATTTAAAGTCCCGGGGTTTTAATTAATCCTGTTTTTTTATTACCTGAAAAATTGTTTTAAATAAAATTATTTTAGGAGGAAAAATGAAAAAATTTGAAGGGAAATTTAATGGAAAAGGTATAAAAATCGGTATTGTAGCAGGGAGATTTAACGAGTTTATTACGTCAAAATTAGTAGGTGGAGCGGTAGATGTGCTGAAAAGAAATGATGTAAATGATGAAGATATTGATATCGCCTGGGTGCCAGGCGCATTTGAAATACCGCTGATTACAAAAAAGATGGCTGAATCGAAAAAATATGATGCGATAATAACATTGGGAGCAGTTATAAAAGGATCTACTCCTCATTTTGACTATGTATGTGCAGAAGTGTCGAAAGGAGTGGCTCAGATTTCATTACAGACAGGACTGCCTATAATGTTTGGGGTACTAACTACAAATAATATAGAAGAGGCGATAGAAAGAGCTGGAACAAAGGCAGGAAATAAAGGTTCTGATGTTGCATTTGGTGCATTGGAAATGATTGATTTGATAAAAAATATTGGATAAAGCTAAGGAAAATAAAATGGAAGAAAATATTGATGAAAAATATATGCGAATGGCAATTGAACTGGCAAAAAGAGGTGCAGGAGCAGTAAATCCTAATCCAATGGTTGGAGCTGTTGTAGTGAAAAATGGAAAAGTAATTGGAGAAGGATATCACAAGCTTTTTGGTGGACCTCATGCGGAAGTCTATGCATTGGAAGATGCCGGCAAGGAAGCTGAAGGAGCTGCAATTTATGTGACTTTGGAGCCATGTTCCCATTATGGGAAAACACCGCCTTGTGCAAAAAAAATAATAGATATGGGAATAAAAAAATGTTTTATCGGTTCAAGTGATCCAAATCCGAAAGTAGCCGGTAAAGGTGTGGCGATGCTTAAAGAAGCAGGAATTGAAGTCGTTGAAAACGTGTTAAAAAAGGAATGTGATGAGATAAACCAGGTTTTTTTTAAATATATAAAAACGAAGATTCCTTATTTGTTTGTAAAATGCGGAATAACGCTGGACGGAAAAATAGCCTTGTCAAACGGGATTTCAAAGTGGATAACAAATAGTATCGCCAGGGAGAAAGTACAGTTTTATCGAAATAAATTTATGGGAATAATGGTTGGAATAAATACAGTTCTTACTGATAATCCAAGTTTAACAGCGAGAGTTGAAAATGGCGTAAACCCTTTCAGAATCATTGTTGATCCGTATTTAAAAATTGATGAGAACTGTAAAGTTGTGAAAAATAATGAGAATGAGAAAACAGTAATCATTACTTCGCAAAAAAATCTGTTTGATGAAGATGCTGAAAATAATGAAATTCAACTAAAACAAGAGAGACTTTGTAAAGAAAATAAATTGAAGTTT
>CAJPML010000193.1 GCA_905371725.1 Leptotrichia sp. oral taxon 215 | reverse complement strand
TTTTATGAAACTGGCGGCCATTCTGGATGGAAAAAGTGTACATCCTGATGTGAGTTTAGTCTTATCTCCAGGGTCAAGCAGTATTGTGAAAATGGTTTCTGAAAACGGGGCATTGTCAAAGTTTATCGCTGCAGGAGCCAGACTTCTTGAAGCGGCCTGCGGACCATGTATAGGTATGGGACAGGCACCTAAATCAAACGGAATATCATTGAGAACATTTAACAGAAATTTTAAGGGAAGATGTGGAACAATGGATGCCGGAGTGTATCTTGTAAGTACAGAAACAGCGGCTGCATCAGCATTGACAGGATATCTTACAGATCCTAGGGAATTAGGAGATGAAATAAAAGTTGATTTTCCTGAAAAATATGACGTTTCAGATAACTATTACATTTATCCTTCTACTGATAAACAGGAGAGAGCAAATGTAGAAATAGTAATGGGACCAAATATAAAGCCTTTTCCAGTTGGAGAAAAGCTGAAAGACAGTTTTATAAAAAAAGTAATATTGAAAACAAAGGATAACATAACAACAGATGACATATGTCCTTCAAATGCGGCATTGCTTCCTTTCAGATCGAACATACCTAAACTTTCTGAACATTGTTTTCAGACTATAATTCCTGATTTTAAGGAAAGAGCGGAAAAAAATAATGGTGGAATTATTGTAGGTGGAGATAACTATGGACAAGGTTCGAGCAGGGAACATGCGGCGCTTCTTCCGCTTTATCTTGGAATAAAGGCTGTAATAGCAAAGTCATTTGCGAGAATACATAAGGCAAACCTTATAAACAGTGGAATTCTTCCATTGGAGTTTATCAGTTCTGCAGATTACGATTCCATTGATGAATATGATGAACTGGAATTGACAGATATAAAGGAATCTTTATTAAAAGGAGAGCTCATAGTAAAAAATAGAACGAAGAATACAGAATTTAAAGTTAAATTTAACGGGTCAGAAAGAGAATTAAAAATATTAAGTTATGGAGGATATCTGTCTTTTGCCATGTCAGATGAGTTTTAGGCGGAAGGAAAATAGAGGTTTGAAAAATTTATGGAGGTTTGTTTTATGAATAAAATAGTTACACTAATACCTGGAGATGGTATAGGTCCTGAAATATCAGAAAGTCTAAAAAATATTTTTGCGGCTGCAGGAGTTCCTGTCAGTTTTGAAACAGAAAATGCAGGAACAGATGTATATGAAAAGACAGGTGAACTGATTCCTGAAAGCCTTTACAAAAGCGTGGAAAAAAACAGAGTTGCTATAAAAGGACCTATTGCAACACCAATTGGGAAAGGATTCAGAAGTATAAATGTATATCTGAGAAAAAAATATGATCTTTATTCCAATATAAGACCATGCAGAAATTTACCAGGAGTAAAGACAAGATTTGAAAATGTTGATATTGTAATATTTCGGGAAAATACTGAAGGAATTTATATAGGGGAAGAAAAGTATGAAAATGAAGGAAAAACTTCCGCCATTGCAATTAAAAGAATTACAGAAAAAGGATGTCACAGAATAATAAAATCAGCATTTGAATATGCCAAAAGCAACAATTTAGATAAGGTTACGGTAGTTCACAAGGCGAATATTCTGAAATTAACAGATGGACTTTTTCTTGAAACAGCAAGAAAAATTTCAGAGGAATATCCTGGAATAACACTTGAAGAAACAATAATCGACAATATGTGTATGCAACTTGTAAGTAGACCTGAAAAATATAAGGTTATTGTAACGATGAATTTATATGGAGATATTCTTTCAGACCTTGTTGCAGGGCTTGTAGGTGGACTTGGAATTGCTCCCGGGGCAAATATAGGAGATGACATTGCCATATTTGAGGCTGTGCATGGTTCAGCACCTGATATTGCAGGGCAAAATAAGGCAAATCCTCTTGCACTTATACTTTCAGGTATTGAAATGCTGAAATATATAAATCTCCATGAGTATGCAGAAAAAATTGAAAAGGCTGTTTTAAAAACACTGGAAGTTTCAGAGGTGAAAACGGCAGATTTAGGAGGAACAGCTACAACAACTGAATTTACTGATAAAATTATTGAAAATCTTTAGTTCATTTAATTTAGGAGGTATGCCATGAAGAGTGATTTTATAAAAGAAATGTGTAATCTTATACATGAAAATAACTTTATTTCCAATGAGCTGTATGATGAACTGGATGTAAAAAGAGGGCTGCGTAATAAAAATGGAACAGGAGTTCTGGTTGGACTTACAAAAATAGGGTCTGTACAAGGATATAGTGTTCAGGAAGGTAAAAAAATTCCTGAAAAAGGAAGACTTTATTATAGAGGGTTTCTTATTGAGGATATTTTGAAGGAATTTGGTGAAGAAAAATTTTTCTCTTTTGAAAAAACAATGTTTCTGCTACTTTTTGGAAAAATTCCTACAAATTTTGAGCTTAAGATGTTTAACAGTACATTAAAAGAATATAGAACACTGCCTGATGAGTTTATAGAAAATTTTATTTTAAGGCAGCCAAGTAAAGATATAATGAACCAGCTTCAAAGAACGGTTCTTTGTCTTTACAGTATTGACAGTAATCCAGATGATACTTCGCTTGAAAACTTGATTGATCAGGCACTTCATCTTATTGCAAAGTTTCCGAGCCTTCTGGTTTATAGTTACCATGCCGTAAATCATAAGCATTTTAATCAAAGTTTTATTATACATAATCCTATAGAAGAATATAGCATTGCACAGAATATACTTCATATGCTTAGACCTGACAGTAGTTTTACTGATTCTGAGGCTGAAATACTTGACCTGATACTTCTCATTCATGCAGAACATGGAGGAGGGAATAACTCTACATTTACTTCACATGTTGTTTCTTCCACAGGAACAGATACATATTCTTCAGTCTCTGCTTCTATCGGTGCTCTTAAGGGACCTTTACACGGAGGAGCAAATTCTATGGTTTCCAACATGATAGAGGATATAAAGAAAAATTGTAACTATACTGATGAAGCTTTTTTGAAGGAGTACATAAGAAAAATATTTATGGGTGAAGTATTTGACAAAAGTGGTAAAATTTATGGAATGGGACATGCGGTTTATACAATTTCAGATCCTAGAGCTGTTATTTTAAAGAAAAAAGCCTATGAACTTGCAAAGGAAAAAGGTCAGCTTGAAGAATTTGAACTCTTTATCAATGTTGAAAAACTTACAAAAGAAGTAGGTAAGGAACTGAAAGGAGAAAACTTTGAAATATGTGCCAATGTTGACTTATACTCAGGGTTTGTCTATAAACTTTTAAATATTCCAAAAAATATTTTTACTCCTCTTTTCGCCCTTGCCAGAATAGCAAGCTGGAATGCTCATAGAATAGAGCAAATTACAAGTGATAGAAGAATTATACGTCCTGCATATAAGGCGGTAGATGCAAATGGTAAGTTATTAACATAAAGTTAATTTAAGCAAAAAGCTGTTTTAAAATAGAAAAATTAGATAAAATGTATAAAAACTATATTTATTCATTTACTAAAATTTTACTTATACAAAGCAATCATTCATTCAGAAAAAGTTAAAAATAATTAATTTTTTCTAGAATTCATTTCCTGTTTTGAATTGTGAAATTATAAAT
>CAJPML010000192.1 GCA_905371725.1 Leptotrichia sp. oral taxon 215 | reverse complement strand
ATTTTATATAAGTCAATTTCTAATATTAAATTAAATTAAAAAAGATGATTAGCAAAAGAAATTTTTCATAAAGTTCTTGACAATATAGTAAAATATATTTAAAATGTATAATAAGAAGCAGTTGTTAATTTGACAAAATATGGAATCAAAGTATAAACATTAAAAAAGAGAGAGGTTTTTTAGATAATGTAAGTAATAATAAAAATAATATAAAGGAGAGTAATGGCTATGAAATTTGGAACAAAAATTATACATGGTTATAATATGATTGACGAGTCGACAGGAGCTTCTTCCATATCTATATGTCAGGCATCGACATTTCATCAGAATGATATAGATGATGATCAGAAATATACATATTCGAGATTTGGGAATCCTACGAGGGAAGCACTTGAAGATGCAATCGCAAGTCTTGAAAAAGCAAAATACGGACTTGCTTTTTCATCAGGGATGGCGGCAATAACAGCGGTTCTACTTTCGTTTTCACAAGGGGATCACATTGTAATGTGTAAGGATGTGTACGGAGGGGCATTTCAGCTTGTAATGGAAGTTTTTCCACGTTTTGGAATAGAAGTAAGTTTTGTTGACGAAACAGATGTTTCAGAATGGGAAAGCGCAATAAAGGAAAATACAAAAGCCTTCTATATGGAAACTCCCTCCAACCCTCTGTTAAAAATTACAGATATAGAAGCTGTAGTAAGTATTGCAAAAAAGCATAATCTGAAAACTATAATAGACAATACTTTCATGACGCCTCAATATCAGAATCCGATTCCAATGGGAGTGGACATTGTTATTCACAGTGCGACAAAATTTCTTAATGGACACAGTGATGTAGTTTTAGGAATGATAGTTACTGATGATGAAACTTTGTACAAAGAGATGAAAAAACAGCAGATAATTTTAGGTGCATTGCCTGGAGTTGAAGAATGCTGGCTAGTTTTACGTGGGATGAAAACAATGGAAATAAGAATGAATAAAAGTTCGGAAACAGCTCAAAAAATAGCTGAATATCTTCAAAGACACCCTAAAATTTAAAAGGTGTACTATCCTGGACTGAAAAATCACGAAGGATATGAAATCAACAAAAAACAGTCTTCAGGTGGTGGAGCGGTTCTGTCCTTTGATTTAGGATGCTGTGAAAAAGTAAGGAAATTCTTTAAGCTTGTGAAATATCCTATTGTTGCAGTGAGTTTAGGAGGAGTTGAATCAATATTGTCATATCCTTACAAAATGTCTCATGCCTGCGTACCTGAAGAAGAAAGAATTAAAATGGGAGTAACTTCCGGACTTATAAGACTTTCTGTCGGAATAGAGGATAGTGAAGATCTGATAAATGATATGGAAAATGCATTGAGTAAGATGGACGAAGAATAAAAAAAGAATATGGAGGAGAAAATTATGTCAAAAAAGCCTGTTATTGGTATATCTTCAAGTGTAATAACTGATCAGGGAGGTATGTTTCCAGGTTATAAAAGAACCTATGTAAATAAAGATTACGTGGATGCTGTTATAAAAAATGGAGGACTGCCGGTAATACTTCCTTTCAATGAAAATGAAGAAATTATCAGGGAACTTGTATCCTGTGTAGATGGACTTATTCTGTCAGGGGGACATGATGTAGATCCCTTTAATTACGGGGAGGAGCCTGAACAGAAATTAGGTGAAATATTTCCTGAGAGAGATAAATTTGACTATATGCTTTTATCAGAAGCAAAAAAGAAAAAAATTCCTATTTTAGGAATATGTAGAGGATTGCAAGTCATAAATACCTGTGAAGGAGGAACGCTTTATCAGGATCTTTCATACATTGATTCTGTTCCTGTATACAAGCATTCACAGGGACACAGTCCTGAATTAAGAACACACAGTATAGAAATTGATGAAAACTCTATTTTACATGGGATATTTGGAGTTAAGGAAATGAAAGTGAATTCCTTTCATCATCAGACGTTAAAAAAAGTGGCACAGGGATATAAAGTTACGGCAAAGGCAAAGGATGGAGTCATTGAAGCGATTGAAGCAGAAAACTATCCTTTTCTGATAGGCGTACAATGGCACCCTGAAATGCTGTTTAAAGTACATGAAGATATGAATAAGCTGTTTTCAGCATTAGTGAGTAAAGCAGAAGAAGGGATGAGATAAAATGGCAGAAAAGCAGAAAATGAAATTTTGGTCAATAGTACTACTTACAATAAACTCAATAATAGGAACAGGGATATTCCTGTCTCCTGGAAGTGTTGCAAAATTATCGGGAAGCTTAGCTCCCTGGATATATTTATGTGCGGCGGTATTTGCCTCTGTACTGGCAATAACTTTTGCTTCGGCAGCAAAATATGTTACAAAAAACGGAGCTGCATACGCCTATTCAAAAGCCGCATTTGGAGAAAATACCGGTCTATATGTAGGAATTACAAGATTCGTGGCAGCGAGTATTGCATGGGGAGTTATGGCTACAGGAGTAGTAAAAACAACTCTTTCCATCTTTGGTTATGACAGTAATAACACTTTATACATAACAATCGGATTTCTTGTTTTAATGATAATTCTTATGATTATAAATTTAACTGGAACTGGAATACTGACATTCGTAAGTGACCTTTCCACAATAGGAAAACTTTTAGCTCTTGGAATAACAATTGTTGCAGGGATTATTATTTTACTTCAGACAGGACATACTAATCTTTCTGAAATAAATTTACTTAAAGATGCTTCAGGGGAAAGTTTGATTCCTAGTATGACTGTTACAGGTTTTGTTACGGCAGTAATATCAGCATTCTATGCATTTACAGGATTTGAAAGTATTGGAAGTGGAGCAAGTGACATGGAAAATCCTGAAAAGAATTTACCACGTGCGATTCCTCTGGCTATAGGAATTGTAGCAGCCATATATTTTGGAATAGTTCTTGTTTCAATGTTTATAGACCCTAAAGCACTTATTACTTCTAAAGAGGTTGTTGTCCTGGCTTCAGTTTTTAAAAGTAAGATTATTTCAAATATAATAATATATGGAGCACTTGTTTCAATGTTTGGTATAAATGTAGCGGCTTCATTTCATACTCCAAGAATATTTGAAGCGATGGCAAAGGAAAAACAGATTCCTGCATATTTTGACAAACGTACAGCTAACGGAGTGCCTATGAGAGCATTCTTTATAACAGCATTATTGGCTATAGTAATACCAATGGCATTTGGTTATAATATGATGGGAATAATGATAATTAGCTCAATTTCAAGATTTATTCAGTTTATAGTAGTTCCTCTGGGAGTAATTTCATTCTTTTATGGAAAAAATAGGGAAGAAGTACTGGATGCGAAAAAGAATTTTGTTACAGATGTATTCTTTCCATTACTGTCAGTAGTTTTAACTATATTCTTACTAGTTAAATTTAACTGGGCTGCGCAGTTCTCATTAAAAACAGAATCAGGAGAAATGGCTACTAACTGGTATGCAATTTCAGCAATGGTAATCGGATATGTAGTTCTACCTCTAGCTCTGTTTATGTCTAAAAAAATGAAAAATAATTAAGATATGGTATTATAAAAAGACTATCTCAAAATAGTAAAATTTTAAATAATTCAAAAATATAGCTTTTACATCAATTTTTAAATTTTCTTTTTG
>CAJPML010000191.1 GCA_905371725.1 Leptotrichia sp. oral taxon 215 | reverse complement strand
TCACAGTTCAGGGAAAAATATCATCTTTTTTATCAATGGAATCCTTTAAAGACAGATCATACTGCAAAATACTGGGCACATAGTGTGAGTAATGATTTGCTTCATTGGGAAAGAAAAAGTACAGCACTCAGGCCTGATACATGGTATTCTAAAAATGGAGCATATTCAGGAAGCGGAATAGTTATAGATGAAAAGCTTTATCTGTTTTATACAGGAAATGTAAAGGATGAAGGAGGAAATAGAAGTTCCTACCAATGTTTTGCAGTTTCAGAAGATGGGGAAAATTTTGAAAGATTTGAGCCAAGTATAATAAATCAGCCTGATGGATATACAAGACACATAAGAGATCCTAAAATCTGGGAAAAAGATGGAAAATATTATGCAGTTATTGGAATTCAGAGTGAAAAACTTGAAGGAAAAGTAGGTTTATACAGTTCAGAAAATTTAAAGGACTGGAAGTTTTTAGGTGAAATTGCAGGTGGAAATAGAGGTCTGCTAGGAGATTTTGGATATATGTGGGAATGTCCCGACTATTTTCAGTTGAAGGATGAAAAAACAGGAAAGATTGTGGATATACTTGCAGCGTGTCCTCAAGGACTGGAAGCAGAAGGAGATTTATATAATAATAAATATCAGAGTGGATATTTTTTTGGAAAATTAGATTATGGAAAGCCTGACTTTGAAATAACTTCTGAATTTACTGAGCTTGACAGAGGTCATGACTTCTATGCACCACAGACAATGGAGGATGATAAGGGAAGAAGAATTCTTGTTGGATGGATGGGAGTTCCCGAAGAGGAAGACTATCCTACTGTTAAAAATGAATGGCTTCACTGCCTGACTTTACCACGTGAACTGAAGGTAATAGACGGAGTACTTTATCAGCTGCCTATAGAGGAAATGCAAAGTATAAGAGGTGAAAAAACAGAATTTAACGGAAGGGTAAATGGAGAAATAGAAACAGGAAAAGGTACAGCATATGAGATAATAGCTGAATTTTCTGATTTTTCGGATGATTTCGGACTTAAATTGAGAACAGGTGAAAACAGTGAAACATTAATAAAGTTTGATTATAAGGAAAAGAAGCTTATTCTGGACAGAAGCAGAGGGGAACAGCCTGATAAAAAGCCTAGAAAAGTATATTTAGGTGATATTGAAAAGCTGGATTTAAGAATATTTGTAGACAATTCATCTGTTGAAGTATTTGTAAATGGTGGAAAGGAAGTATTCAGTTCCAGAATTTTCCCTCAGAAAAATGCAGATGGAATAAAGGTCTTTTCTGAAGGAAATGTAAACGTCAAAATTGAAAAATGGGGATGGCAAGATTAAAAAAATATAAATTAGGGATTGTAAAATGAGAGAAAAAAAGAATATAAAATTAGATATAGTAAATTTACTGGATGAAATCCAGAATGGAAAATATAGTAATATTCAGATGAATTATTATTTCAGTCAAAATGAATATTCAAAAAAGGAAAGGGAATTCATAACAAATATAATAAATATTACACTTAAGAATCTCATATTTGTAGATTATATACTTGGCCAGACTGTAAGAAATATTCAGAAGCGTAAAATAAAACAGCTTCTGAGAATATCAGTCGCCCAGATATTGTTTATGGATTCTGATATTCCAGGGGTAGTCTATGAAGCGGGAGAAATTTCCAAAATAATAAATAAACATCAGACAGGATTTGTAAATGCGACTTTGCAGGCAATTATTAAAAATAAGGAAGAAATCATAAACGCCATACCTGAAGATAAAAAGGAGGGCATAGTAAATTCATATCCTCAATGGTTTGTAAATAAGCTTAAAACTGATTATCCTGATGATTATCTGGCTATGATGAAAGCATATAAGGAACGTAGTTATCTTTCTGTCAGATATAACAGTAAAAAATTAAGTAAAGAAGATTTTAAAAAAATATTATTGGAAATAAAAAGTGAAGTTTTATTTTTTGCTGATGAAGTGTATTACCTTTCAAACGGAAATATACTATCAACAGAAGAATATAAAAGAGGGAATATAATAATACAAGATGCTTCCTCGTATATTGCAGTAAAAAATCTGGATGTATCAGAAAAGGATACGGTACTTGACGCCTGTGCGGCTCCTGGAGGAAAATCACTGGCAATATTGCAGACATTCAGTCCAAAATTACTTATGGCAACAGACATACACGAGCATAAAATAGAAGTAATGAAAAAAATGAAAGAAAAGTATGAATATGATAACTTTGAAGTAAAGCTGAATAATGCGACAAAAATTGAAAACCTGAATATGAAGTTTGATAAAATTTTACTTGATGTTCCATGCAGTGGACTTGGAGTTTTACGAAAAAAACCTGAAAAAATATATAATCTGACATCTGATGATGTTAAAAATCTGAAAAAATTACAGAAAAAGATATTTGACAGTGCTTACACATGTTTAAATGATGACGGAATAATTTTATACAGCACATGTACTTTTACTGAAAATGAAAATACAAATAATCTAAAGTATTTTTTAGAAAAATATGATGATTTAAAAGTAGAAGAAATAAAAATACCAGAAAATGTAATTACTAATAAAGATGAATTTGGTGGAACATATATAAGCTATAAAAATCAATATTTAGATGGTTTTTATATAGTTAAACTGAAAAAAACGAAAAAATAATTTTAGAAAGGATATTCGATATGCAATTTAATCTTAACAGTGATGTCAGTTTTATACTTGAACAACTGAATAAAAATGGAAATGGATTTCTTGTTGGCGGAGCTGTCAGAGATTTGATAATGAGACGTGATCCAGGAGATTATGACTTTGCAACAGATATCGAATATAGTAGGCTGAAGAAAATATTTGCAGATTACAGTCCAAAAGAAGTGGGAGCTCATTTTGGAATACTCCTAATAAAAGTAAATGGAAAAAGTTATGAAATTGCCAGATTTAGAAAGGAAAAAGGAGTATATAACAGCAGACACCCAAAAGAAATTAAGTTTATAGATAATATAGATGAAGATCTTGCAAGACGGGATTTTACTATGAATGCGCTTGCATATAGTGAAAAAATCGGAGTGATAGATTTATATGGAGGAAAAACAGATATAAAAAATGGAATAATAAGATTTGTAGGAGATCCTAACCTTCGGATAGAAGAGGATGCTTTAAGAATAATGCGTGCATTCCGATTTATTTCAAAACTTGGCTTCATTCTGGATAAAAAAACAGCAGAAGCTATTCATAAAAAAAGAAAATTTTTGAATAAAATTTCAAAGGAAAGAATTTTTGATGAACTTAGTAAAATTCTTTTAGGCTCCTATGCAAAAAAAGCATTATGTGAAATGAAAAAGCTTGGAATACTTGGATTTATAATACCTGAATTTAAACAAATGAAAACATTTAAATTTGGCAGTTTTAAGGAGAAAAATAATCTTTTTAGCCATATTGTGGATACAGTCAGTCTTTGTCAAAGTGATTTGATTACTAGACTTGCTGCTTTGTTTCACGATCTTGGAAAAATAAATACGAGGGTTATAGATGCAAAAGGAAATTTCTTTTATTATGGTCATGAAAAGGAAAGTGCACTTATCGCTGAGGAAAAGCTTCGTCATTTTAAGGCATCAAATGATATAGTATTTTCAGTAAAAAATATAATAC
>CAJPML010000190.1 GCA_905371725.1 Leptotrichia sp. oral taxon 215 | reverse complement strand
TTTATTCTTTCCCACTGTTCATCTGATATTTCATATCTTCTCTGCATAATGAAAATTTTCTTCTAATTCTTACATTTTTCCTTTATAACACCAAATTACTGGATATAATTTTTCATCCCAAATCACTTTAAACTTTCTGTATGTAATTATATACATTAAGTTATTATTTTCTTTAGCAATATCCTTTCCTAACCTTTGTTTACTTAAATTCTTCATATATTTATAATAAATTTTTCCATTTTTCTATATTATACTCTTTTGTACAAACAGCATCAAATTCAATTTTTTCATTTTTTATTTGCTTGGCATATTTTTCAATTTTCTCGGACTGATTTTGTAATTCCGGAGAAACTAAACATAGTTTATATCCCATTTCTTTTATTTTTCTATAAATTTCATTATTTACTGGCAATTTTGTGAAACAATCCACCCATATCCAATCAACTTTTTCCTGCATATTTTCTAATGTATCCAATCCTTCATATTCAGAATATCTTAGAGCAATATTTTTTTCTCCTCTGTCAGATAATAATTTTATCATCGGAAAAGAAGAATCAAGAAAAAAATAATTTTCTATATTGTATTTTTTTAGTAATTCTAAAATTTTCAGTTCTATTCTTTCACTTTTTACATTTAATATCATCGTTCCGTGATTATATTTTTTCAAATATTCTTCAAAATCTTCACCTAAAATAAAAGGATCATGATTTATATAGATTTTCCCATCAATATTATCCCTTAAATCTATCTCAACACCATATTTTTTAGATAATTTTTCCAATTCTCCTAACTTATTTATTCTATGTGCTATAAATTCCACTACTTCACACCTCTTTTTTTCAATTCTAAACTAAATACCATTGTTCTCTTTATAAATTTCCATTTAGATGCTAATCCAGTATTCCAAGTAGATTGGCCATATATTCTTTCAGGAAATAAAACATCAAATCTTATAACTTTTAACTTATTCTTTTTAGCCATGTATAACGCATATAAATCAAGAGAAAAATCTTTTGGAGGATTTTCCCAGCTAGAAAAAAATTCTTTTGAAAAAATATTTGGCTGTGCATTTACATCATACAAAATTTTACCCATAAAAATTGTTTCAAATACAGACATTCCAAATGTAAAAAAATTGTCGAAAAACGCTCTTCCTTTTCTATTTCCTTTAACATAAATTTTATTATTCCAATTTTCTTTTTCTAAAATTTCATAAGCCTTTATCACGTCTTTAGGATCCGTTTGCATATCTGCATGTGTCCATCCTAAAAAATCTCCTTTTGCTGTTTTTAATCCTTGTAATATTCCATATCCATATCCTTGATTTACAGGTACTAAAACTGTTCTTGCAAATGAGAATTTTGGTAAAAGATCTTCAAATATTTTTGCTGAATTATCTGTTGAACCATTATTTACAAGAATTACTTCTATTTCTTCATTTTTAATAACATTATTAAATTTTTCAAGAATTAGAGGTATATTTTTTTCTTCGTTGTAACATGGAACTATTATTGAAAGTTTCATTCTATATTTCCTCCTTTTTTATCTGAAAATCAAAAATTTCTGTCCTAAAAAATTTAATATGGTACTAACTCCTGTTGCACATAAAAATGCAAACATTTCACTTCCAAATAACAAAAGTGTATATTTATTTATCTGTGAATTAATAAAAGCTGTTACTATGTACAATATTGCATATTTTAAAATTTCCTTTATCTGAAATTTTGGACTTTTAAATGTCCAGTATTTATTAATTATAAATCCCACTATTGACCCACAAATAAATGATAATGTTTTTGCTATTGTTCTTTCTATACCTAATATCATAAAAATTTTATACGTTAAAAAATCTATAATAACCGCTGTTCCTCCACCAACGAGAAACTTTAAAATTTCTTTTTTATCAAATTTATTTAAATTTACCATTTTTCAATATCTCCAATAATTCATCAAAATTTTGTATTGACTGATATTTATCTTTGCCTGTTTTAGAATACAACCATAAAGCTTTCATGCCATACTCCATAGGCCCTAATACATCTTTTTTTAAACTATCTCCTATAAATAAAGCCTCTTCAGGATTAACATCTAATTTTTCTAATATCTTATTATACATTTTAAAATCAGGTTTTTCAACTCCAGCTTCCTCGCTTGTAACTATTGCATCAATATATTCATCTATTCTTAATTTTCTAATTTTTCTGTGCTGGATATGTACTGTTAAATCAGTGCATATCCCTATTTTTATCTTTTTCTGCTTACAAAATTCTAAAACTTTTAATGCATTAGCATTCAGTTTCATATTTTTTAAAATATGCTGCCAATATACTTCATACATTTCAAGAGCTATAGAGAAGGGATTCTCATTTAAATTTTCAAGAGTCTTCTGACAATATAAAAGTCTATTATGTGATGAAGCAACATCTCCTAATGAAGTCTTTACATCTTTTTTAGCCTTATCAAAAGCTTCATAAAATTTTTCTTTTTCTATTCTAAGTTTCTCACAAGTATAATTACATATTTCATTTATTCCCTGCTCGTTTAACTCATTGTAACTGTAAAGAGTATCATCTAAATCAAATATAATAGCCTTTATCATCAATCTGTATCTCCTTCTCTCATTTTATAGCTTATTAAAACTAAGATTATTATTTCTATTATACCATTGAGGTTGTTTTCATAGCTTAAATCTTTATTCAGTATTTCATCCAGATTAGGAATTATTTTTTCAGCAATAGCACTAAAATTTATTGATTTTTGATTTAGTTCTTCTCCATGAAAAATAACAGTTTGCTTTGTTAAGTCTTCTTCATAATCCTGTCTAGGATAAATTCTATTTTTCTGAAGCTCCAGAATTAAATCTTCTAAATCAACATCTGCATTTAGTGTTATTTCTAAATCTAATTTTACATTATAATTTTCTATTGTATAATCATCCAAAGTTTGATCAAAATATCTTATTAATATATCCGCATATTTTTTTTGAGGATAAATATATTTTACAGCATCCGGCATTCTTTGTTCTATTGATTCTAAAACCTTTTCTTTCTTATATCCTCTTTGATATACATCTCTCTGTATTTTCCAGTATCTTCTTAATTTCTCATCAACATCCATATATATCTTTAAATCTAAATTTTTTCTCATTTTTGGTAGATACAGTGCATGAAGCCCACATAAAACTATATACGGTTTTGATTTTACCTTTGAACTTTCTGTAAATTTTCCTGTATCATGATCATACTCAACTCTGAACACATTCTGACTTCTTCTTAATTTATTTAAATCTTCTGCCTGTTTGTGAATATAATTAGCTTTCGGATTTAATGCTGTTATCTGTTTCCACATTTGATCCCCTCTTTCCCATTTATGATCTCCATCACCTTCAAGAAAAAGGATATTTTTTTCTCCAAATATATTTTTTATCATTTCAATCAATGTACTTTTACCTGCTCCGCTATCTCCTGATATACCAATTGAAAAAGATTTATTTTTTCTTTTATAAAATAAACTTTCTGCAATTCCCAATTGATACATCATATAACATATATACGTTAATACTGCTGTAAGCATTGTAAAAACTATATTTATAAACATAGCATTAGATACTTTCAAAAAATTTAAATGAGAATCCCTTCTCTATAGCTCTTGAAA
>CAJPML010000189.1 GCA_905371725.1 Leptotrichia sp. oral taxon 215 | reverse complement strand
AAGTAATATTTTTATTTATCATAAAATATATTAAGATAAAGCTATATTTTAAACGTTTTTAGTCTTATCAACTCTTACTCCATATTCAAAAGTATTTTTCCAGTAAGGACTTTTAAGAGATGAAATAACGACTCCTTTTGATGAAGAGGCATTTATAAATAAATTATTTCCTACATAGACTGCAGTATGATTTCCTTCTTTTTTAGGTTTAAAATATACAATGTCTCCAGCTTTCAATTCTTTTGATGAAACTTTTTTACCAGTTTTTACCTGATCGTATGAAACTCTTGGTAATTCATGATTGTATACTTCACGATAAACTCTACGTGTTAATGCTGAACAATCAATACCGTTTTTAGAATCTCCACCCCATGCGTATTTTGTCCCTTTCCATTTACTATAGGAAGTAAGCAGTTTCTTTTCAATTGCTGCAGATTTCTTTTCACTTGCAGTACCTGATTTTGCTATTCTTTCATGTTTTCTTTTCAGTTCAGACATTTCATTAACAAGAAGCTGAGTTTTATTATTTTCAGGAATACTGTAGATTTCAGAATTAGTCGAAACTTTTTTAGTAGTTGTAGTCTTTTTCTCAATTTTTACATTTTTTTGAGTTTGTACTGCTTTTTCAGAAATTGTAGTTTTGGGATGTTTAACTGTAGTAACTGATTTTATGCTTTTTACGGGAGAATGTTTTGTATCAGCAGTTGTATTTTTAGTAGTGGAATTTTTTTTGACTGTAACTTTATTGCCAGTTGTAACTTTCTCAGTAACTGTGACTTTAGGAGCACTTTTTTTCTTGGCAATTGTTGCTTTAGACTCAGTTTTTTTTGTAGTTGTATTTTTCAGTTCCTTTTTTTTAATATTTGTAGTTTTAGCTGTATTTTGCTTTTCCTTGACATCTTTTTTCTGCTTTACAGTTTTTCCATGAAGTCCGGAAGAAACAAACGCAAATGCAGTCATACAAATAGTTGTAAATAGTTTTTTCTTTTTCATTGATTTTCTCCTTATTAAAATTATATTGTAATGTATTTTATTTAAAAAAAAATTTTGCTCACTAATTGTATCACTAAATTAAAAAAAAGTAAATTAGTTTTTTGATAGAAACATCTTTTAAAATATTATTGAAAATAATAAGATATAACTTAGAAATAGTAGTTTTTTTAGCAAAAAACATAGAAAATCTTAGATATTTTAGATAAAACTATTGCAAAAAATAGAGTTTGACATTTTAGCTTTCAAAAATTTACTCAAATACATTAAAAAATATAACTTTTTTTCTTTTATAAGTAGTAAAGATAAGATTTGAAAATTTCTTGTTTATTAGTCGTATCATTAAATTGAAAAAAAGTAAATTGACTTTGAAAAAGAAAGATATTATAATCTAATAAAAATAAGCGTGAAATAGTTTTAGAAACAGAAAAAAATATATAAATAAAATTTTTGGAGGCGATGAAATGACGGATATCGAAATAGCTCAAAGGGCAAAGCTGGAAAAAATTAATGTGATTGCTGAGAAAGCAGGACTTGCTGAAGAAGATTACGAACAATATGGAAATTATAAGGCGAAAGTCAGCCTTGATGTATTGAAAAAAAATTCTGACAGAAAAGATGGAAAACTTATTCTTGTAACGGCAATAACTCCTACACCTCCAGGTGAAGGTAAATCAACTGTAACGGTAGGGCTTACTCAGGCATTGAACAAGTTTGGATATAAATCAATTGCGGCATTGAGGGAACCGTCATTAGGTCCTGTATTTGGAATAAAGGGAGGAGCTGCAGGAGGAGGAATGTCCCAGGTTGTTCCAATGGAAGAAATAAATCTTCATTTTACAGGAGATATTCATGCAATTTCTACAGCACATAACCTTATTTCTGCATGTATTGACAATCATCTTATGCAGGGAAATGAACTGGACATAGATGTAAATAATATAACGTGGAAACGTGTTCTTGATATGAACGACAGGGCATTGAGAAATATTGTGATTGGAATGGGCGGAAGACTTAATGGAATTCCGAGGGAAACATCATTTCAGATAACTGTTGCGTCAGAAATAATGGCAATATTCTGTCTTGCTGACTCCATTGTCGACCTGAAAAAGAGAATAGGAGAAATAGTTTTTGGATACAATAGAAAAGGGGAAATGCTGCAAGTAAAACAGCTGAAAATAGAAGGGGCAGTTACAGCACTTCTTAAGGATGCAATTAAGCCTAATCTTGTTCAGACATTGGAAAATACACCTGTATTTATACACGGAGGACCTTTCGCAAATATTGCACACGGATGTAATTCGGTGCTTGCGACAAAAATGGCATTGAAATTGTCAGACTATGTTGTAACTGAGGCAGGATTTGCGGCTGACCTTGGAGCGGAAAAATTTCTGGATATAAAAGCAAGAAAGGCAGGCATTGAACCAAATGTTATTGTTATAGTTGCAACTGTAAGAGCGTTGAAACATCATGGTGGAGATACAGACCTGAAATCAGAAAATGTTGAAACATTGAAGAAAGGACTTGTAAATCTTGAAAGACATATAGAAAGTATGCAGAAATATCATGTTCCTGTAGTTGTCGCAATAAATAAGTTTATAACTGACACTGATGCTGAAATAAAGGAAATTGAAAAATTCTGTAATGCAAAAGATGTGGAAGTTGCTCTCTGTGAAATTTGGGAAAAAGGCGGAGAAGGTGGAAAAGAGCTTGTAGATAAAGTGATTTCTGCAGTAGAAAAAAATGAGAAGTCAGAAGAAAAATTTTCTCCATTGTATGAATTGGAACTTCCGATAAAGGAAAAAATAGAAATAATTGCAAAGGAAATATATGGAGCTGACGGAGTTAAATTTATGCCTAAGGCACTTAATAATATAAAAAAATACGAAGAATACGGATATGATAAACTTCCTGTATGTATTTCGAAAACACAAAAATCATTGTCGGATAATCCAAAATTGCTGGGAAGACCTACAGGATTTGAAATTACAGTAAATGAAATCAGACTGTCTGCAGGAGCAGGATTTTTAGTGGCGATGGCAGGAGAAATCATAGATATGCCTGGACTTCCTAAAAAACCTTCAGCAGAGCTGATTGATATAGATGAAAATGGAGTAATTACAGGGTTGTTTTAGAATTTTATATCTATAAAGAAAGGTGAAAAAATGTCTAAAAAATACGATTTTGAAACATTGATAAGCAGAAAAAATCAAGGCTCGTACAAATGGGATCAGATGTACAAGAAATATCCCGATCTGTCTGATGATATAGTGCCATTTTCTGTAGCTGATATGGAACTGCAGATTGCACCTGAAATAAAGGAAGGTCTGAAAAAGTATATAGATGAAGCAATACTTGGATATACTGGAACTTATGAGGAATACTTTGAAGCTGTTATAAGCTGGATGAAGAGAAGACATGATTTTGATATCCAGAAAGAGTGGATTGTAACTTCTTCAGGAGTCGTTTCTGCATTGTTTGATTCTGTAAAGGCATTTACTGAAAAAGAGGATGGAGTAATAGTGTTTACACCTGTGTATTATCCTTTTTACAGCGCAATAAAATTAAATGGAAGAAAAATTATAGAATGTCCACTCATGGAAAATGAAGGAAGATACATAATAGATTTTGAAAATTATTATGTATCTTCCTTCATTTTCCATGAG
>CAJPML010000188.1 GCA_905371725.1 Leptotrichia sp. oral taxon 215 | reverse complement strand
CTATTCTCTGTCTCTGCCCCCCTGAAAATTCATGTGGAAATCTACTGGCATGTTCCCTGTTAAGTCCTACAATCTCAAGAAGATTATATACTTTTTCCATTCTTTCCTTTTTTGAACTTGCCAGTTTATGAATATCTATTCCTTCTGCAACAATGTCTCCTACTGTCATTCTTGGATTTAACGAAGCCTGTGGATCTTGAAATATCATCTGTATTTTTTTAGTAAATTCCTTTACACTGTAACTTTCTGCGGGTTTTCCATCAACCAGAATATCCCCTGCTGTCTTTGGATAAAGTCTGCTTACAGTACGCCCCAGAGTTGTCTTTCCTGACCCTGATTCTCCCACAAGGCTCAGTACTTCTCCCCTGTAAATATCCATCGTTACATTATCTACAGCCTTTAGTACCTGTCTTTTTTTCATTGGAAAATATTTTTTCAGATTTTTCATTTCTATTATCTTTTCTTTTCCAATTTCCTTTCCATTTGTTTCAGGCATTACTTTTCTCCCCCTTCCTCATTATTTTCAAAAGGATTTTTTACTTTCGGTGCCCCTTTCACATAAAGCCATGACTTCACAAAATGACCATTTCCCAAATCTATCATAGGCGGCTTTTTTTCATAGTCAATTTTCATTGCATATTCAGACCTCGGAGCAAAAGGATCTCCTACAGGCGGTTTCAGTAAGTCAGGTGGCGTTCCAGGTATTGATTCAAGTTTTTCTCCACTTGACATGTCAAGTCTTGGCAATGATTTTAAAAGTCCCCATGTATACGGATGTTTCGGATGCTTAAATAGCTCCCTTACAGGAGCTTCTTCAAGCTTTTCCCCTGCATACATGACTATTACCCTGTCAGCCGTTTCAGCAACAACTCCTAAATCATGAGTTATCAATATTACTCCTATATTAAGTTCCTTTTTCAAACTGTTTATCAGATCCAGTATCTGAGCCTGTATCGTAACATCAAGTGCTGTTGTAGGCTCATCACATATAAGCAGTTCAGGCTCACACGACAGTGCAATTGCAATAACTGCCCTCTGTCTCATTCCCCCTGAAAATTCATGTGGATACTGGTTAAATCTTTCTTCAGGCTTTGGTATCCCTACTTTTCTCAGCATTTCAACTGCCTGTTTTTCCGCTTCTTCCTTTGTAACCTTTTTATGTATGAGAATTCCTTCCATTATCTGTTTTCCTACCTTTATCGTAGGATTCAGCGAAGTCATCGGATCCTGAAATATCATTCCAATTTTTCCACCTCTAAGCTCCCTCATTCTTTCATCAGAAACCTTTATTAGGTCTTCTCCCTGAAACAGTATTTCTCCGCCTTTTATTTCACCTGGAGGCATAGGTATCAGTTTCATGACTGTCTGAACTGTAACTGATTTTCCTGAACCTGATTCTCCCACTATCGCAAGCGTTTCTCCCCTGTTTACATGAAAGCTTATATCTCTCAGTGCCTTCACTTCACCGGCATATGTATTAAAAGAAACACTTAAATTCTTTACTTCCAATATTTTTTCATTCATTTATTTATCTCCTGATTTAGTCATTTATCATAAGCTGAATTTAGTCTCAGCTTGAGATTAAGCATGATTTTCATTAATCATTTATGTTAATCGGCTTTTTATAATTATGATCTCAGTTTAGGATTAAGTGCATCATTCAGCGCATCCCCTACTATATTAAACGCCAGCGTTATCAACGAAAGAACTGTTGCCGGTATAATAAACAGATAAGGGTATGTTGACATGCTCGCAAGCCCGTCAGATACAAGATTCCCTAGAGAAGCCTGTGGAAGCGGCACTCCAAGTCCTATATAACTTAAAAAAGATTCCGTAAAGACTATGCTCGGTATGTCTGTTGTAAGCCTTATTATAATTACATTTAACGTATTAGGAATCAGATGCTTCATTGTAATCCAGAAAAAATTACCTCCCAGTGACTTTGAAGCAAGTACAAATTCATTTTCCTTTATTTTAAGCACTTCACCTCTTACAAGCAGTGAGTAATTCAGCCATCTTGTCAATGACATTGCAATAATTATAGTTTTTATGCTATTTCCCATTACTACCATCAAAAGTATAATATAAATCATGGAAGGAATTATCATCAGAATCTCAACTATTCTTGTCATTATTGTATCAATAATTCCACCAAAATATGCCGAAACTGCCCCATAAACAGTACCAAAAACTACACATGCCGCCGCCGTCACTATGGAAAGCTGCATTGATATCCTTATTCCCTGCGAAAGTCTTGCAAATAAATCTCTTCCGAGTATGTCTGTTCCAAGATAATGTCCTTTTGCAAATCCTTTTAACGGATTCAGATATTCTTCATTCGTATTTACATCACTGAAGGAATACTTTGTAAGGCTCTGTCCAAAAAGCGCAAGGAACACAAACACACATAGCATTCCCAGAAAAAACAATGCCAGTTTGTTTTTCCTGAATCTTCTCCATCCATCCTGCCAGAATGTCAGACTCGGTCTATATATTACTTCACTTTGAGCTGTATCAGGTCCTACCACTTGAAATTCGTCAGCTGTAGGAACATATTCAAAATCCTGTATATCTTTCCTATGAATTTTTTCTTCCATTTCTCTTGATTCCGTTCCATCTGCTATTTTCTCATGCAATATTTCTTTTTCTGATATGTTCTCCATTCTACACTTCATCTCCTTTCCCCAATTTAATCTTCGGATCAACAAGTGCATAAACCAGATCCATTATAATCATCATTCCTATAAGAAATATAGCATAAAAGACTGTTACTCCCAGAACCATTGTATAATCCCTGTTTGTTATGCTGTCAATATAGTATTTTCCAAGTCCCGGTATTGTAAATGCCTTTTCTATTACAAATGAACCTGTCAGAACCGCCGCAATAGTAGGCCCCATAATTGTAACTATTGGAAGTATTGCATTTCTCAATGCATGTTTCCATATGATATTTACCGGCTTTACCCCTTTTGCTACAGCAAGTCTTATATAATCCTGCCCCATAACTTCTATCATCTTACCTCTTAAAAGTCTTGCTATCAGTGCTACTGTATAAAGTCCCAGTGCAATCGGAGGAAGTATTTTCTTTTCAAAAGAATCCCACCCTGATATACGTATTCTGAACATTCTTGGAAGTCCAAGCTGTTTTATGAAAAATCCGTTATGAATGTCCACCACATACTTATGCATAAGCCCTGCTATTACAAAACTCGGAACCGATATTCCGATAATTGCAATTACCATGGCTATCTTATCCTGATATTTTCCTCTTTTCAGAGCAGCTATAATTCCAAGGGGTATTCCTGCCAGCAGTGCAAATATTATGGCTCTTATACCTAAATCTGCAGAACTTTTAAAACCTTCCTTTATAGTATCGTTAACTGTTCTCCCTCTTTCCCTCATGGATTCACCAAGATCCCCTTTTGCAATATTCCCCAAATAGTACAGGTATTGTACTCCCAAAGGTTTATCCAAATGATATTTTTCCATAAGATTAGCTTTTATCTGAGGCGGCAGTTCCTTCTCATCCTGAAAGGGATCCCCTGGTAGCATATGCAACAAAAAGAATGTAATTGTTATTACCATCCAGAGGGTTACCAGTCCCAAACCTATTCTTTTCAATATAAATTTCAGAATATTCTTCATTATTTATTCAGCATCCTTTCTTT
>CAJPML010000187.1 GCA_905371725.1 Leptotrichia sp. oral taxon 215 | reverse complement strand
GGTATAGGTAGTGGAAGTGTTGATTTTGGAATTATTCCACCGTTTTCTGCCTTATTAGCTCAAAAACAAAGTAATGCTCAACCATTGTTGACTTCAAAAGGTACAACTGGAAAACCAGGATATACAGCAGAGTTATATGTAAGAAAAGATTCAGGTATAAAATCTTTACAAGATGTAAAAGGTAAAAAAGTTGCCTTTGTCGATCCTTCGTCATCATCAGGATATATTTATCCAGGTGCTATGCTGGTTAAAGCAGGAATCAATCTTGAAAAAGATATTAGCTATCAATTTAGTGGTGGACATAGCATGGGGTCACTGATAGGAATGAAATGGGTTATTGAGAATAATTATAAGTATTTTATTTTATCAGGATTTCCTCTTCAGAAAAAGTTATCAGTTTTTTTTGGAAAAATGTTAACAGGAATGGAAAAACTTTTATTTTTTAAGAAAAAGTCCTTTATGAATAAGGAATTTAAAAAATATAATGATAATTTTAAACCTAATCTGACAAAATTTGACTGGCTTACAAGAGATGAGAATGAAGTAAAGAAATATGAAGAAAGTGAATTTTGCGGATATCCTATATCACCAGGTGTATTTAATGGAATTATGGGAATGATGGGATTTATTAACAGAAATTATAAAAAAGTACGAAATGATGCCAATATGCTTGTAATTTATGGAACAGAAGATAAAGCAATGGATATAGAGTATGTGAATAAAATGCTGGAAATTTTGAAAAAAAAGAAAAGACGGATAAATGTACTGGAAAATAAAAAGGGAAGACACGAATCATTAAATGAAATAAATAAGTACGAAATTTATGATGAAATATTGAAATGGTTAAATGAAAGAGAAAAGTAAATGTTAACGCTATAGGAGACTTAATGGGAGGAAAAATTAAATGAAATACAGAAATCTGATAAATGGGGAATGGAAAGAATCAGATAAGGAGATAAAGATATATTCTCCAATAAATGATGAAGAACTTGGGAGTATTCCGTCAATGACGCAGCAAGAAGTTGACTATGCAATGGAAACAGCTAAAATAGCCCTTAGCGGATGGAGAAACTTGGCTGTAGTTGAAAGAGCAAAATACCTATATAAAGCTGCGGAGATTTTAGAAAGAGACAAGGAAATAATAGGAACTGTGCTTGTAAAAGAAGTTTCAAAAGGAATAAAGGCCGCAATCAGTGAAGTTGTAAGAACAGCTGATCTTATAAGATATTCAGCTGAAGAAGGACTTAGATCTGTGGGAGAAATTGTAGAAGGTGGAAGTTTTGAAGCCGCAAGTAAAAGAAAAGTGGCAATGGTGAGAAAGGAACCTATGGGACTTGTACTTGCAATAGCACCTTTTAACTATCCTGTAAATCTTTCTGCATCAAAAATAGCTCCAGCTCTGATTGGAGGAAATGTAGTTCTATTTAAACCACCTACACAGGGAGCTATTAGCGGACTGTTGCTTGTGAAGGCTTTTCATGAAGCAGGTATACCTGCAGGGGTTATAAATACAGTGACAGGAAAAGGTTCTGAAATAGGAGATTATTTGATTGCTCATCCATTGGTTGATTTTATAAACTTTACAGGAAGCACTCCTGTAGGGAAAAAAATAGGAGAACTGGCAGGAATGCGTCCTATTCTACTTGAACTGGGAGGAAAAGACGGAGCAATAGTTTCAGATGATGCTGATCTTGAAAAGGCAGCAAAGGATATAGTAAGTGGTGCATTCAGTTATTCAGGACAGAGATGTACTGCGATAAAAAGAGTTCTTGTAATGGAAAATGTTGCGGACAGACTGGCTGAACTGATAAAAGCTGAAGTTGAAAAACTTACTGTAGGAAATCCATTTGATAATGCAGATATTACTCCGTTAATAGATAACAGGGCAGCAGATTTTATAGAAGGACTTATAGAAGATGCACAGGAGAAAGGTGCAAAAGCATTGACTCAAATAAAAAGAGAAAAAAATCTTCTGTGGCCTGTACTGTTTGACCATGTGACACTCGATATGAGAATAGCATGGGAAGAGCCTTTTGGTCCAATTTTACCTTTGATAAGAATAAAATCTCTGGATGAAGCTATTGAAATATGTAATGGCTCTGAATATGGACTACAGACATCAGTATTTACTAAAAATATAGTACAGGCTTTTGATATAGCTGGGAAATTAGAAGTTGGAACAGTTCAGATAAATAATAAGACTCAAAGAGGTCCTGATAATTTTCCATTTTTAGGAATAAAAGGTTCTGGAGTGGGAGTACAAGGTATAAAATACAGTATTGAGAGTATGACTAAGATTAAATCTATAGTTATTGATTTATAATTATGTTTTTGTTTAAAATGACAGGAATATTTATTATAAGAGTAATTTAGTATTTACAATAGGTTGTCTCAATGAGATAATCTCATTTGAGGCAACTTTTTTTAAAGGAGAAGAATATTGAAATTAGTTTATTTGGACAGTGCCGCTTCAACAAAAATATCTGCCAGGGTTGTGGAAAAAATGGTAGAATCCTATAGTGAAAATTATGGTAATCCTTCTTCAACTCACAAACTTGGACAAAAAGCCAGGGCAGCAGTTGAAAAGACTAGAAATGTGATTGCAGGATATCTTGGAGCAGAAGGCAAGGAAATTATATTTACATCAGGAGGAGCAGAAGGAAATAATCTTGTAATAAGGGGAGCATTAAATGCCTATGATTATAAGGGAAAGCATATCATAACCTCAAAAATAGAACATTCAACAGTTTTGAAAACATGTCAGCAGCTTGAGAGGGAAGGATATGAAGTGACATATATTGATGTCGATGAAAATGGGGTTGTTAATCTTGAACAGCTGAAAAATTCAATAAGAAAAGATACAGTAATTGTATCAATAATGTATGCAAATAATGAAACAGGAGTGAAACAGCCAATAAAAGAAATTGGGGAAATACTTGAAAATACAAGTGTAATGTTTCATACAGATGCAGTTCAGGCAATGGGCAAGGAAGTTATATTTCCAAAGGATCTGAAAATAGATGCGATGACTGTAACAGCACATAAGTTTTATGGACCTAAGGGAGCCGGATTTGTTTATCTTGACAAAAACTTTCTGATTGAAAAGGAAATATGGGGAGGTTCTCAGGAAAGAAATCGACGAGCAGGAACAGAAAATGTTCAGGGAATTTTAGGAATGGGAACTGCAATAGAAGAAGCATATGAAAATATTCATGAAATAGAAGCAAGGGAAGAAAAGATACAGGACTATCTGGAAAAACGTATTAAAAATGAAATAGAGAATATAAAAATCAACGGAGAAAAATCTCCCAGATTAAAAACTATTACAAATTTATATATAAAAGGCTGTGATATACAGACACTTCTTATTGCTCTTGATTTAAGAGGAATATGTGTGAGCGGAGGTTCAGCATGTATGTCAGGAGCTCATGAAGATTCACATGTTTTAAAGGAAATGGGACTTAGCAGGGAAGAATTAGGAAGTTCATTCAGAATAAGTATTGGAAAGGATACCACAATTGAAGAAATTGACTATTTTGTAGATAACCTGAAGGAAATTGTCAAAATAGAAAGAGGAAAATAATATAGTAAAAATAGCATTTAGCTGTATAAATAACTTTAATTAATCCAACAATAGGGGAAAAGCGATGCATAATGAAAAAAGGAAATATAAATTT
>CAJPML010000186.1 GCA_905371725.1 Leptotrichia sp. oral taxon 215 | reverse complement strand
ATTATATAAAAGAACATATCATATACAAATACTGTAAATTAGCATAATTAGCAATAACTAAAATAGAATATCTATCAAAAATGAAGGAGGAAGTGACTTTGAGCAGAGTGAAAATAACAGAAACTTCATTAAGGGACGGTCATCAGTCTCTGATGGCAACTAGGCTTACAACAGCAGAGATATTGCCGATAGTTGAAAAAATGGACCGTGCTGGATATTATTCCCTTGAAGTATGGGGAGGAGCAACCTTTGATTCGGCAATCAGATTTTTAAATGAGGATCCATGGGAAAGACTGAGGGAAATAAGAAAAAGGGCAAAGAATACAAAACTTCAGATGCTTTTGAGAGGGCAGAACCTCTTAGGATATAGACACTATGCAGATGACATAGTGGATAAATTTGTTGAAAAATCGATAAAAAATGGGATAGATATAATAAGAATTTTTGATGCCTTAAATGACGTAAGGAATATACGGTGTGCATCTGAAAGTACGAAAAAGTATGGAGGGCACAGTCAGCTTGCAATATGCTATACAATAAGTCCTGTCCACACAATAGAATATTATAAAAATCTTGCACTGGAAATGCAGAATATGGGAGCAGATTCCATAGCAATAAAGGATATGGCCGGAATACTCCTTCCATATAAAGCCTATGAACTTGTAAGTGAACTGAAGAAAGTGATAAATGTTCCAATAGAAGTACATACCCACAACACTGCAGGGCTTGGAGCAATGACAAACCTGAAGTCGATAGAAGCAGGAATAGACATAGTTGACACTGCAATTTCTCCGCTTTCGGGAGGAACTTCACAGCCAACTACAGAATCCCTTGTAAGAACACTTGAAGGAACAGAATACGATACAGGAATCAACCTTGGACTTCTAAAGGAAATCGCTGAATATTTTAAACCAATAAGAAAAAAATATCTGGATAAGGGAACTTTAAATCCTCAGGCATTATGCACAGAACCTAATATAGTGGAATACCAGCTTCCTGGAGGAATGCTTTCAAATATGCTTTCACAGCTGAAAGCACAGAAGGCTGAAAACAAATATGAAGACGTATTGAAGGAAATACCTAAAGTAAGGGCAGATTTAGGTTATCCTCCGTTAGTAACTCCGATGAGCCAGATGGTTGGAACTCAGGCAGTATTTAATGTGCTGACTGGAGAAAGATACAAGATGATACCGAAGGAAATAAAGGATTATGTAAGAGGAATGTATGGAAAATCACCTGTCCCTATTTCAGAGGAAATGAAGAAAAAAATAATAGGAGATGAGGAAGTATTTAATGGAAGACCTGCTGATCTTTTAAACAATGAATATGATGAAATAAAAAAAGAAGCAGGAAATCTTGTTAAAAATGAAGAAGATGTATTGACTTACGCAATGTTCCCTCAGGTAGCGCAGACATATTTTGAAAAACGTAATAATCCTGAAAAGGAAATTAAAGTACAGACTATAAATGTAATATTTTAAGAAAGGAGTAGTGTAAATACAGTTTCTATTTTTTCAAAATGGATGACTTTATTACACTGAAAATATATGAAAATAATATACGGAGATTCTCCGATAACATTTGGAGACTCACTGATTATAACAGTAGTGAGCATGCTGACAGTATTTTTAGTTTTGATTCTGATTTCTTTTATATTATCTCTTTTAAAATATATTCCTTCTGAAAAGAAAGTGAGCAAAAATAAAAAAGTTGCAGTTAAACCGTTAGAAAATCAATTTCATGTTTCTTCGGAAAGCTCTTTATCAGGAGGAAAAAAGGTTAGACCGGAAGACATAAAGGATGAAAAAATGCTTGCAGCTGTTGCAGCGGCAGTCATAGATGCAGCAGGAGAAACAGATAATGCCTATATAAAGGTAAGATCAATAAGGGAAATCAATTAAAAATAATCTGAATACATTAAAGGAGTATACGTTATCCTGAATAAACGTAAATATAATTTGCAGGGAGATTATTATGATAAAATTATATAAAATAAAAATTGGAGAAAAAGTTTATGAAGTTGAACTGGAAGCAGTAAGTGAAAAGGAAGGAAAAATAGAAACTGCAAAGCCTGAAAATATAAAAGAGGAAAAAGCTGAAAAACCAGAGAATAAAGTAACAGGACAGGCAACAGGAAGTGTAAAAGTTGAAGCACCTATGCAAGGACTCGTAATAAGTGTGGATGTTTCTTCGGGACAAAAAGTAAAGGCGGGAGAAACGCTTATAGTACTTGAGGCAATGAAAATGGAAAATCCTATAGTTGCCCCTGTTGACGGTACTGTGGAAGGAATACATATATCTAAAGGAGATACTGTGGAAACTGGAGCATTACTTATCAGTTTGTCATAGTCACGAAAGGAGAAGGAAATGGAGTTGCTGAAAACGCTTTATAGTACAACAGGACTGTCCATGCTGACATGGCAGCAGTTTATAATGATAATAGTTGCACTTATTTTACTGTATCTTGCAATAAAAAAAGGATATGAGCCATATTTGCTGTTACCCATATCTTTCGGAATGCTGCTTGTAAATCTACCGGGAGTACCAAAGGAAGGTATGATGGAACCGGGAGGACTGTTATATTATCTGTACCAGGGAGTAAAACTTGGAATATATCCGCCATTAATATTTCTGGCCATAGGTGCGAGTACTGATTTTGGACCGCTGATTGCCAATCCTAAGAGTCTGCTGCTTGGAGCAGCTGCACAGCTTGGGATATTTATCGCATTTATAGGAGCAATAATGTTAGGGCTTACAGGAAGGGAAGCGGCTTCCATCGGAATAATCGGAGGTGCTGACGGACCTACAGCAATTTATACAACTACTAAACTGGCACCAGCTCTGCTCGGTCCAATAGCAGTTGCGGCATATTCCTATATGGCATTAGTACCGATAATACAGCCACCGATAATAAGACTGCTGACAACGAAGGAAGAAAGACAGATAAAAATGGTACAGTTAAGGGAAGTAAGTAAGGAAGAAAAAATTTTATTTCCTATAGCGGTAACAATAATAGTGACACTTCTTATACCATCTGCAGCCCCTTTAATAGGAATGCTGATGCTTGGAAATCTTATAAAGGAATCAGGAGTAGTGGGAAATCTTGTTGAACATGTAAAAGGTGCAATGCTTTATTGTATAACAATTGTGCTTGGAACAACTGTAGGAGCTACAGCAAATGCTCATACCTTCCTAAATGTTACAACATTGAAAATACTTGCATTAGGGTTGTTCGCCTTTGCATTTGGAACGGTAGGAGGAGTATTGTTTGGAAAGATAATGTGTAAACTGAGCGGTGGAAAAGTGAATCCTATGATAGGAGCTGCAGGAGTTTCTGCTGTGCCTATGGCAGCAAGAGTTGTGCAGAAAATAGGTCAGGAGGAAAATCCAAGTAATTTTCTTCTTATGCATGCGATGGGTCCTAATGTTGCTGGAGTAATAGGATCTGCAGTTGCTGCAGGAGTTCTGCTTATTATATTTAAATAGAAAAAAATATTTTTCATTATAAGACATTTTATAATGATAAGAACAAATAAATATTTTCCCATACCATTGACTTTTAAGTATAAGTTTAGTATAATGACCTTTGTAGATTAGATATTTATGCGGAAGTATCGCCTAATGGTAGGGCAGCAGCTTGGAAAGCTGTGGGCGGTTAAACGTCTTGTGGGTTCGAGTCCCTC
>CAJPML010000185.1 GCA_905371725.1 Leptotrichia sp. oral taxon 215 | reverse complement strand
TTTTAATTTTTTATTTCCTTCAAATAGCCCACCTTCCTGAATTACAAATATTGTTGAAGATATATTTGCAGTTACTCTACCTTTTTCTCCAATTTCAACTTTATCAGCCACTATTTCTCCGGAAACTTCTCCATCAATAAAAACTGTCTTAGCATCTATATTTCCTGAAATTTTCCCTGTTTCAGTAATATGAACCAAATCCTGTGCTTTTATATCTCCTTCCAGCACCCCCTCAATCTGTATCATATAGGCAGCTTCAATAACTCCTTTTATATATGTCTCAGGAGCAATTATATTTACACTGTCTGCTGATGATAAATTTCTTAATTCCTTCCCATTATTGTTAGAAAATATTCCCATTGTACACTCCTTTCTTTTTCAAATAATATATTAAATTGTTGCTCATTCCAATCAATAAAATTTTTTGGATCTATTGGCGTATTATTATACCTGATTTCATAATGAAGATGCGGACCTGTTGAACTTCCTGAATTTCCACCTTCTGCCAGAAGTTTTCCTTTTCCTACAATTTCTCCTGCCTGGACATGTAATTTGCTTAAATGCCCATAAAGTGTCTGAAATCCATACATATGATCAACAACAACTGTATTTCCATATCCTCCTTTTACCCCTGCAAAGCTTACTCTTCCCATTGCAGGAGAAAATACGCCATCACCAATGTCTACTCTTAAGTCTATTCCATGATGTTCTTTTCTAGCACCACTTATTGGATGAACTCTCACACCAAAAGGGCTTGTCACGTAAAGTTCCCTTTTCAAGGGACTTCCGCTTGGAATTATATTTAGCATAAGTTTTTTCTTGTCATCAGGTAAATTATTAATGTTTGCCATCGATAAATTTTTCAAATCTCTTACTTCAGCAGCTTTCTTTTTCTGTTCTTCCTCATATTTTTTACCTAATGCTATAATTTCCTTATTTTTACTGATATACATACGAAATTCCCTATATTTAACAGATAAAAAAGCTATCACTAATGACATTATGATTAATATCATACAGAAAAAAAGAGTTTTATTCCTTATTTTCTTGCTCTTTTTTTCTTCACTTTCTTTAGTATGAATAACCAATTCCTTTTTTCTTTTTTCTTCTAATTCCAAAATTTTCTGTTGCTTTAAATTATTCAGATTTTTTATTACTTTATCCTCTTTTTTCATAATTGAAATTTAACTAAATCGTTAACTCCTTTATTAATTCTGTTTATTTGGTATATTATACAATATTTTTTGTTTATATTCCATATATTTTTATTAGAATCCATTTTACCTTTATCCACTCTCTATAAAAACGTATGTTTTTTAATTTGACTTTTAATGCTTTTTTGGTTATACTTATACTGTAAATATTGCTTACACAAATTAATCAGGAGGTATAAAATGAATCAGAATTTATTAATCAACAATTTAATCAGAGTTGAAAACAAAAATCAGGCGATATTAAAGAATATTCTTCTTGTACTGAGTGGAACTATATTTTTAGCTCTTATGTCACAATTGACTATTCCATTACCATTTACACCAGTACCTATAACAGGACAAACATTTGCAGTAATGTTCATCGGGCTTGTTTATGGTAAAAAGCTAGGTTCTTCCACTCTCTTAACATACATTGCGGCAGGTTCTGCAGGACTTCCGGTTTTTGCAGGATTTTCAGGAGGATTACCATTTTTCACTCCTTCAGGAGGGTATATAATAGGATTCTTCTTTGCAGCACTTATTTGTGGATATTTTGCAGATAAAGGATGGACAAAATCCCTGGTTAAATTAATAGCTGTATTGATAATAGCGCATGCTGTATTATATTTCTTTGGACTTTTACAGCTTAACATATTCCTGCCAAATAAAAATGTATTTGCGATAGGTTTATATCCTTTTATTGCAGGTGATGTTATTAAAATGATGATTCTTTCCGCATTACTGCCTACAGTTTGGAAATTTACAGAAAAATAGATCTGGATAACAGAAAAAAATGATATTTACAGCTTTTATTACAAAGTAAGTAAATATCATTTTTTATTTTCTATTTTTTCATATTCTATCAGATTTTCTGTTTATTCTGTTCCTATTCTTCCCAATTTTTAGCCTTTTCAACTGCTTTGTGCCATTCTTTAAAATATTTTTCGCATAGCTGTTCTTCAAGCTGTGGATGAAATTCCCTGTTTAATTTCCAGCTTTTCTGTATATCTTCCCTGTCCTTCCAGAATCCTGTTGCAAGTCCAGCAAGATATGCAGCTCCCAAAGCTGTTGTTTCTATAATTTCAGGTCTTAAAACATTTTTATTGAGTATATCAGCCTGAAACTGCATTAAAAAATTATTTGCAGAAGCTCCGCCATCTACTTTCAATGATTTTATCAGAATTCCGGAATCTTCTTCCATTGCCTTTATCAAATCCTTTGACTGATAAGCAATGGATTCAAGTGCAGCCCTTATAATATGGTTTCTGTTAGCACCTCTTGTAAGACCCGTTATAGTTCCCCTCGCATACATATCCCAGTAAGGTGAGCCTAACCCTGTAAAAGCCGGAACAAGATAAACTCCGCCGTTATCCTCTACCTTTCCTGCAAAATATTCCGTGTCTGCGGCATCTGAGAACAATTTCATTTCATCCCTCAGCCATTGAATTACTGCTCCTCCGACAAATATGCTTCCTTCCAGAGCATACTCAATTTTCCCATCTATTCCTATGGCAATTGTTGTCAGAAGCCCATTACTTGACTTAATAAACTTGTTTCCTATATTCATTAACATAAAGCAGCCTGTCCCATATGTATTTTTTATCTCTCCGCTGTTAAAACATGCCTGACCAAACAATGCCGCCTGCTGATCTCCTGCAATTCCTGAAATAGGAATTTTCGTTCCTTCCTCTTCCCCCATAGTTACTCCCATTTTTGTTTCACCATAAATTTCGCTGGAATTTTTTACAGCTGGTAGCATATTTTCAGGAATATCCAGTAAATCTAATATTTTTTTATCCCATTGTAAAGTTCTTATATTATACATCATTGTCCTGGATGCATTTGTATAATCCGTCACATGTACTTTTCCGGCAGTCAATTTCCATACAAGCCATGTATCAACTGTCCCAAATAACAGCTCTCCCTTTTCGGCTCTTTCTCTTGCTCCTTCAACATTGTCGAGTATCCATTTTATCTTAGTGGCAGAAAAATATGCATCTACTATAAGCCCTGTATTTTCCTTTATATATTCTTCAAATCCTTCTGCTTTAAGGTTTTCACATATTTCTGCAGTTCTTCTGCACTGCCAGACAATCGCATTATAGACAGGTTCTCCTGTGTTTTTATCCCAAACTATCGTTGTTTCCCTCTGATTTGTAATTCCTATAGCCGCAACATCTTTAAGTGAAATACCTGATCCTGCAATAACTTCTGTCAGTACTGACCTCTGACTGGACCATATTTCTAAGGGATTATGCTCTACCCATCCTGGCTTTGGATATATCTGGGAAAATTCTTTCTGAGCAGTTAAGACAATGTTCATATCCTTATCAAAAATAATGGCTCTTGAACTTGTTGTCCCCTGATCCAGTGCTATGACATATTTTTTATTTTCTACCATTCCTGCCTCCTGATATATTTATATATTGTTTAATGTGACTTTATATTCATATTTATCTCCTCTGGCATAGGAAACAGTCAGACAGGCATTGAAAAAACTGGAAGAGGAAAA
>CAJPML010000184.1 GCA_905371725.1 Leptotrichia sp. oral taxon 215 | reverse complement strand
ATATTGACAACTCAAGAGTAAGAAAGGTTATAGAGCCAAAAAAATAAGGAACTAAAATCTGTTTCTCTACTGCACCAATATTTTGAACTCTATTTATGCACTAATTCCAAAATATAGAATACGGTATATTTTTTCACAGATAATTCCTTATTTTTTTGGCTCTATAACCTTTCTTACTCTTGAGTTGTCAATATTCTCATTATTACTCATCTGTACCTCCTAAAATAAAATTTATATCAGTATTTCTATTTTCTTCTATATAAATTGAAATTAAATAAACTGCATGCAATAAAATTTTCAATATATAAAGAATATACATCGTTATTTTATTACATACAGTCCTTCCAGTCAAGTAAAATTATAACAGTTGTTTTATTTTTTTTCTTTTCTCAAATAAGCCTGTGCCGCAGCAAGTATTGCTGTAGGTATTCTAAATGGAGAACAGCTTATATAATCAAAGTTACTATTTTCAAAAAATTCTATACTTTTAGGATCTCCACCGTGTTCTCCGCATACTCCTATTTTCAAATCAGGCTTAACAGGTTTTGCATTTTTTACGGCAATTTCAACAAGCTTAGTCACTGATTTTGTATCTATGGAATAGAAAGGTTCTCCTTCCCATATTCCTTTTTCCCTGTAGTCATCCAGAAATTTTACCGAATCATCCCTTGAAAGTCCCATTGACATCTGAGTCAGATCATTTGTACCGAATGAAAAGAAATCCGCATGTTCAGCAATTTCATCAGCAAGCAGGCACGCTCTCGGTATTTCTATCATTGTTCCCAGCTTATATTCTACTTTTCCTCCTATTTCTTCAAACAGATTTTCAATTTCCTCTTCTATTTCCTTTTTAAGATAAGCCAGCTCCTTTGCCTCCATTATAAATGGTATCATTATTTCAGGAAGAACTTTTATTCCTTTCTTTGAACATTCATAGGCAGCTTCTATTATAGCTTTTCCCTGAATTCTGTAAAGCTCAGGATAACTTACTCCCAGTCTGCATCCTCTATGCCCAAGCATTGGATTTTCATCCTTTAATTTACGTATTCTTATTTCTATTTCTTCCACAGGCTTTCCAAGAATTTCTGCCATTTTTTCCCTGTCTTCCTTTGTTTTTGGAAGAAATTCATGTACAGGCGGATCAAGCAGTCTTATATTTACTTCACTGCCATCAAGTATTTCAAATATTTCCAGAAAATCCTTCTTCTGAAGTTCAAATAATTTTTTAAGGGACTTCTTCTTTTCTTCCCCTCTGTCACTCAGTATAAAATCCCTTATTGCCCATATTTTATCATGCTTAAAGAACATATGTTCTGTTCTGCAGAGCCCTATTCCTATCGCTCCGAACAATTTTCCCTGCATTGCATCTTCAGGTGTATCGGCATTCATTCTGACTTCCATTCTTTTCATATCTGCCGCCCATGATATAAATTCCTTCAGCTCATCAGAAAAGCTGTTTTCCTTTAACGGTATTTTCCCTAAAAATATTTCTCCTGTATGTCCGCTGACTGATATGAAATCCCCTTCCTTCAGTACATGTTCCCCTACTGTCATCGTTCTTTTTATCTCATCTATTTTTATCTCTGAACATCCTGTTACACAGCATTTTCCCATTCCTCTGGCAACCACTGCACCATGTGAAGTCGCTCCACCTTTTAATGTCACTATTCCCTGGGCAAGTGCCATTCCCTGAAGATCTTCCGGTGAAGTTTCTTCCCTTATAAGTATAGTTTTTTCTCTTATTTTTACTCTTTTTGAATCAAACATTATACGACCTACTGCCACTCCTGATGATGCTGCAAGCCCTTTTGTCAGAAAAACTGCTTCCTTCAGTGACTTTTCATCAAAATCTCCTGTCAGGAGCTTATTTATTGAAGAAGGCTCAACTTTCAGTATAGCTTCTTCCTTTGTCAGAATATTTTCTTCTACCATGTCCATTGCAATTTTTAGGGAAGCTTCTGGTGTTCTTTTTCCATTTCTTGTCTGCAGAATAAATAGTTTAGAATTTTCAATTGTAAATTCAATATCCTGCATATCTTTATTATGCTTTTCTAGTTTTTTAGTTGTCTTGACAAGTTCATCATATATGACCGGCATAGTTGTTTTTAAAAGGTTTATGTCATCAGGTGTTCTTATTCCTGCAACAATATCTTCTCCCTGTGCATTAAGCAAAACTTCTCCAAAAATTTTATCTTCCCCTGTAGAAGGATTTCTTGTAAACAAAACTCCTGTTCCTGATTTCTCATTCAAATTTCCAAACACCATTTCCTGAATGATGACAGCTGTTCCCATATTATTATCAATATTATTTAATTTTCTGTATAATATTGCCCTGTCATTGTTCCACGACTCAAAAATGGCTTTCACCGCATAAAATATCTGTTCTTCAAAATTTTCAGGAAAATCTTTCCCGCATTCATTCTTATATATCTGTTTTCCTTCGTTTATCTGATCCTTATAGTTGTCAGACTTCAGTTCTGTAAATCTTTTTCTGTCAATTCCTTCAGTTATTTCAGAAAACATCTGAACAAATCTAAGATAGGAAGAGTATACAAATTCTTCATCACCTGTTATATCAAGCATTTTCTGAGCAACATAGTCATTAAACCCCAGATTCAGTATTGTATCCATCATTCCTGGCATTGAAACTGGCGCTCCTGATCTTACTGATACCAGCAAAGGATTTTCAGACTGTATTTTTTTCCCTGTTGCATTTTCTAAAATTTGAATGTTTTTTAAAATTTCTTCCTTCAATGATTCGGAAAGTTTTTTTCCGTCCTTAAAATACTGGTTGCATGCTGTTGTGGAAACTATAATTCCATATGGAATAGGAAGACCTATCTTCACCATCTCAGACAGATTTCCTCCCTTTCCTCCTAATATTGGAATCATTTCCTTTCCACCTTCCTTAAACTCGTAAACCTGCTTCATTGTTCTTTCCTCCTAAATATTTTTATTTTTAAGTTCCTGATAGTACAATTTTATAGCATTGGTTTTTGTAAATCTGCCAACAAGAGTTAATTTTCCATTTTCTTTCCTTAATACAGGCAGTGAATCAATTTCATGCCTAATGATTTTTTCTATTGCTTCAAGTACGCTGTCATCCTCAAAACAGTACACTATGTTCGGCATTCTCGTCATAATCATGCTGACAGGAATTTTTTCCATATTTTTTCCATTTAAAACTGATTTCAGCAAATCCTTCCTTGATATAATCCCAACAAGTTTACCATCGTCAACTACAACCAAAGTTCCCAGATCATAATTGAAAAGATGAATAATTGCATCATAGACACTTGTTTTTATATCGATTGAATTTTGTGGACTCATAAAATCTTTCACCACATTCGTTGTACATTCATTATAAATATATCCTCTGTTTGGCTTCGAAGTTATTAATTTCAACCCTGTTAATATTGAAAAATCCGTTCTCAGTGCAGATTTTGTAACTGAAAGTTTTTTCGCTATTTCATCCCCGGAAATAGGCGATTTTTCTTTAATCATCATTAATATCTCATTTTGTCTCTTCGTCAGCAACATTCTTATTCTCCTTAAATTAATGTTCATTTTCTATATATATAACATGCTAAATAAAAAAAATCAAGAAAATTATATCAATTAATGTACATTATTTAAGATGGAAAATTAAAAAACAGCCTGTTTTTTTAGGAAAATCGTTATTTATCTTTTTATTAAATAAATATAT
>CAJPML010000183.1 GCA_905371725.1 Leptotrichia sp. oral taxon 215 | reverse complement strand
TTTTTTTATCTTATATACTGTTCTGATGAAGAATAACGGATTGACTTAAAGATTATGTAATACTAAACCTCCTTATAAAAATAGGAATAAATTTTTATAATAGAGTTGTTTGATAATTGATTCATAATCATTCAACTAAATTGTCTTTTATTACTTTTTGAATATTTTATTAATAAATATTTTTTCATATTACTATGTTTTTTCTTTTTATATAAGCAAGGAAAATCAGTACTATTTCCCTTTATTTCGCAATTAATATTGCAATTCATAAATAAAAAAAGACAATTTAGTTAAATGATTATGAATTAATTATCAAACAACTAGTTTGTCTTTATTTTTTAATGGGGTTTTAGTATAGGCAAAAATATAAATAAATAATATTACGTACAGATAGATTGAAAGATTTTTTTAAAAATGTATTGACAATCTAAATTGATGAGGTTATACTAAATTTGTAAAGTAATTGTGGAAATTAGAAATTTTAATGTTGAAAGGAGAAACTGAAATGATTAACTTAATTGTTGCAACACATGGAAAAATGTCAGAAGAAACCGTTAATCTGACAAAAATGGTTCTAGGAGAAAGCGAACAGCTTGAGTTTGTAACATTTGTGCCAGGCGAAGGTCCTGAAGATCTGATTGAAAAATATAACAATATTATTTCAAAATACGATGCCGAAGGAACATTGTTTTTAGTGGATTTATTTGGTGGAAGTCCTTATAATGCAGCCTGCAGAGTTGTTGCCGAAACGAAGAACACCGATGTAATAACAGGTGTTAATGTTCCAATGCTATTGGAAGTTTTAGATGCAAGAGAAGAAACAAGCGATGTTTCTGAATTAGTTCAAGTGGCAAAAAATTCAGGAATCAACGGAATTAAAATTTTTAGTGAATTATTTAGCGCAGATGTTGCTGATGACGATGATGATTCAGATGAACTGGATTTATAAAATAAAATATAGCAGAAAATACAAAAATATAAACGAAAGGAGAGTTACTGAGAAATTTTTTATATTATACATGAATTTTTTCACAAAATTTTCAGTAGCGGAATAGAATTATGGAATTAGTTTTAACAAGAATAGATTCAAGATTAATACACGGACAAGTTGCGACTTCATGGGTAAAAGCAACTAAACCAGAAGCAATTTTTGCTGTTAATGATGATGTAGCAGAAGATAAGATAAGAAAATCTCTTTTATTACAAGTGGCACCAGAAGGGGTAAAATCATTTGTAATCCCTGTAGAAAAAGCAATAGCAGTTTATAACAATCCTAAATATGAAAAAACAAAAGTTTTACTTTTAGTAACAAATCCAGCTGATGTAGTAAGATTAATTGAGGGTGGAGTGGATATTAAAAAAGTAAACGTTGGAGGAATGACTTATAAAGAAGGAGATAAGTTAATTTCACAAGCAGTTGCGATTAATAAAGATGATTTGGAAGCATTTAAGAAACTGGACAGCATGGGTGTAGATCTTGAATTAAGACAATTGGCTTCATCTTCACCAGAAAACCTTAACGCAAAATTAGGTTCTATCTCATTTGATTAAAAACTTGATAAAAAACATAATTTAAAATGAAAACTATCTTTAGGAGGACAAAAATATGAATATTGTTCAGTTAATTTTGTTGGCACTTGTAGCAGCAATAACTGGTATGGGAAGTGTGCTTGATGAAAGACAGACTCACCGTCCGTTAGTAGCATGTACTTTAGTGGGATTTGTATTGGGAGATATAAAAACGGGGGTTATGTTAGGTGGTTCACTTGAAATGCTGGCACTTGGATGGATGAATGTTGGAGCAGCAATGGCTCCAGATGCGGCATTAGCCAGTGTAATTTCAGCAATACTGGTAATTGTAGGAAAACGGTCAATCCAAGAAGGAATTGCAATTGCAGTACCAATTGCAGCGGCAGGACAAGTCCTTACAATTTTTGTTAGAACTATAACAGTATTCTTCCAGCATAAAGCAGATGAATATGCAGAACAGGCTAATTTTAGAGGGATTGAGATGTGTCACTTTGCAGGATTGGCTTTACAGGCATTAAGAGTGGCAATTCCGGCTGTGTTAGTTGGTATGATTGCAGGAACAAGTATAGTGGAAAAAGCTTTAAATTCAATTCCAAAAGAAATAACAGGAGGACTTCAAGTTGCTGGAGGATTTATAGTAGTAGTTGGGTATGCAATGGTGATAAATATGATGGAAGCAAAAGCATTGATGCCATTCTTCTTCCTGGGATTTGTAGTAGCGGCGTTTGTAAAAGATATTAATTTGGTCGGATTGGGAATAATAGGATTGTGTGTAGCAATAATTTATATTCAATTGAATCCTAAATATCATCAAGTTGCTGTACCAAGTGGTAACGGAAATGCTGGTATTATAGAAGAAGCTGATGATGAACTGGAAGGACTATAGGAGGTAGGAAAAATGGCAGAAAATATAGAAAAAAAATTAACTGATAAAGATTTGAAAAGCATGTACTGGAGATCTACAACTTTACTAGGGTCTTTCAACTTTGAAAGAATGCAGTCAATGGGATTCTGCGTAACAATGATTCCTGCAATAAAAAGACTATATTCTAAAAAGGAAGATCAGGCAGCGGCTCTTAAAAGACATTTGGAATTTTTTAACACTCAACCATGGATAGGTTCAACTATAATGGGAGTTACAGCCGCAATGGAACAAGAAAAGGCAAATGGTGTAGATATTGACGACGCAACTATAAGTGGGATAAAAGTAGGACTTATGGGACCGCTTGCTGGAGTAGGAGATCCTATTTTTTGGGGTACAATACGTATAGTATTAGCGGCTCTTGGAGCTTCTCTTGCAATGAATAATGGAAATTTAGCAGGACCAATAATGTTTTTCTTGGGAATAAATATAGCGAGATTTTTAACAAGATGGTATGGACTAAAATATGGATATGAAAAAGGGACAGAAATCGTTGGAGATATGGAAGGTGGAGTTCTTCAAAAATTAACTCAAGGAGCTTCTATATTGGGACTTTTCGTAATGGGATCATTAGTTTCAAAATGGACTTCAATAAACGTTCCATTAGTGCTATCTAAATATACTAATCAGGCAGGAGAAGAAGTTGTAATTACAGTTCAAAGTATATTAAATGATTTATTACCTGGGTTATTACCATTATTACTTACATTTGGATGTATGCACTTGTTAAAGAAAAAAGTAAATCCTATTTGGATAATTTTCGGATTCTTTATAATAGGAATAGTAGGATTCTGGTTAGGAATTTTGAAATAATATGTTTAAAAAGATGATTTCAAAAGTGGAAAAATATGTGAAAGTTCCACCTAAAGAAGGGTATGTAAAAAACAGTTCTATTTTAGTTACAGGACTTATGATTATTGGAATGATTTTATATCCGCTTACTAAAGGATATGGGACGATAATAGCCTTGGCAGCGGCACTAATTGTTATGGTTGGGCAAAAACTATTAATAAAACAGGCTAAAAATGATTTTAAGGATATGTATTATGCCAAGGAAATGTACTTAAAAACTAAAAATACAGAATATCTGGATTTTATTATGGCACGTTCAAAACAGATGATTAACGATGTAAAAGTTTTATCTGATAGAGCAAAAAGAGAAATAGCTGAACTTCAGCAGTTTGCTGAAAAATATAGAAAATAGTTTTGTAATTATTTTGGCAATACAAGTTATAATTCAAAATATTTAAGAGAATACCTTATTG
>CAJPML010000182.1 GCA_905371725.1 Leptotrichia sp. oral taxon 215 | reverse complement strand
GTTTTCACATTTTTTAAATTTTCTTTTTGAAATAGGCTCTTTATGGGAACAGAAGAAATAATTCAGATAAATTAAAATCAAAAATGAAAGGAAATAAATATGAGATTATCAAAAGCATTTTTAAAAACGTATAAGGAATCTCCTAAGGAGGTTGAACTCGCAAGTCATCAGCTGATGCTGAGAACTTCCATGATAAAACAGCTTACAAGGGGAGTTTACAGTTATCTGCCTTTAGGATATAGAGTTTTAAGAAAAATAGAAAATATTACAAGAGAAGAAATGAACAGAGCAGGAGCTCAGGAAATACATATGCCTGTATTACAGCCTGCTTCGCTTTGGGAAGAATCAGGAAGATGGTTTGCCTACGGTCCTGAGCTTATGAGGCTGAAGGACAGAAATGAAAGGGAGTTTGCTCTAGGGCCTACTCACGAGGAAGTTGTGACAGATATAGTAAGAAATATGATATCTTCATACAAGGAACTTCCGTTTAATCTTTATCAGATTCAGACAAAATTCAGGGATGAAATAAGACCTAGATTTGGTCTTATGAGAGGAAGAGAATTTGTAATGAAGGATGCCTACAGTTTCCATATTGATCAGGAATCCCTTGATGAAGAATATCAGAATATGAAATCTGCATATGAAAGAATATTTACAAGATGCGGGCTTAATTTCAGGGCAGTAGAGGCAGATTCAGGTTCAATAGGAGGAGATTCTTCAAATGAATTTATGGTACTTGCAGAAAGCGGAGAAGATGACATTTTATACGATGATTCTTCAAATTATGCTGCAAATATTGAAAAAGCGCAAAGTATTATTGAGCTGAAAGAAAGTGATGAAGAAAAATTACCTAAAGAATTAGTAAAAACTCCACATGCAAAAACAATAGAAGATTTGGCAAATTTTTTAAATATTCCGAAGGAAAAAACAGTAAAAGCGGTAATGCTGAAAGAAATTACAGAAGATGGAGAAAATTTTGTACTGGCATTAATAAGAGGGGATCTGGATGTAAACTCTATAAAACTTAAAAATGCAATCGGTGCAAAAACTGAGCTTGAAATGATGACAGCTGAAGATTGTGAAAAATTTGGAATAGTTCCCGGATATGCAGGTTCTTATGAGAAAAAAGAAGGTCTGAAAGTAGTAATAGATGAAACAGTTAAATATGTAAGAAATTTTGCTTTAGGTGCAAACAAGGAAGAGTACCATTATATAAATGTAAATCTTGAAGATATAGTCTATGATATGGTTTCAGATATAAGAAATGCAAGAGAGGGAGATACTGCACCTGATGGAAAGGGAACTTTGAAACTTGCAAAAGGAATAGAAGTAGGACATATATTCAAATTAGGAAATAAATATTCAAAGGCATTGAATGCTGCAGTTCTTGATGAAAATGGAAAACAGCAGATAATGAAAATGGGATGTTATGGTATTGGAATTTCAAGGGTTATGGCAGCAGCAATAGAGCAGAATAACGATGAATATGGTATTATCTGGCCAAAAAATATTGCTCCTTATCTAGTTGATGTAATAATTGCCAATGTTAAAGATGAAGTGCAATCATCATTAGGAGAAAAAATATATGAAGAACTGCTTTCTAATGGAATAGAAGTAGTTTTAGATGACAGAAATGAAAGAGCAGGATTTAAGTTTAAAGATGCTGACCTTATTGGATTCCCTTTAAAAATAGTTGCTGGAAAAAGTGCAGCTGAAGGTAAAGTTGAGATTAAGGACAGAAGAACAGGAGAAAGTACAGAAGTTAAAGCAGAAGATGTATTACAGTTTGTAAAAAATTTTATGAAAGATTAGTAGTATGCTGTTATTATAGGGACGTTAAAGAAAATCTTAACTATAAAGAATGGAGAAAACAATGTCAATAAAAAATATAGTATTTGATCTTGGAAGAGTTCTCATAAAATTCGAACCTAAGGAATATATTGAACAAAATGTTCCTGAGGAAAAAAGGGAAGACTTCTATAATGGGATATTTGGAAGTACTGAGTGGCTAATGCTTGATAGAGGTACTCTTTCCTATGAAGATGCAAAAAAAATATTCAAGGAAAGAGTTCCTGGAGCAGATAAACAGATTGACAGGCTTTTTGATGTGGATCTTTTTGAAATATTACAGCCAATAGAAGAAAATGTTAAATTGTTGCCGGAACTGAAGAAAAAATATAATCTATATATTTTGTCTAATTTTCATCAGCCTGCCTTTGAGCATATTTTTAAGAAGTATGATTTTTTCAGATTATTTGATGGACATACAGTTTCATGCTACTACTATCTTTTAAAGCCTGAAAAAGAAATTTATGATACTCTTATAGATAAATTTAATCTTACTCCTGAAGAAACAGTTTTTATTGATGATACAAAAGTGAATATTGATGCCTGCGAAAAAGAAGGAATAAGAGGGATACATCTTCCTGATTATACTGAACTTAAACAGAAACTGGAGGAATTTTTAAAATGAAAAGTTTAATTAATATTATTGGAAAAGTTTCAAATATAAAAAAAATATTTCTAGTGTTTGTATTTATGTTGATGTCAGCTTTCACATTACAGGCTGAAAAGCGTGAAACTATTATTCCTGAGGCATTAAAGCCTGGAGATACGATAGGACTCATTGCTCCTGCAAACTACAAGGGAACTTCAGCTGGGGCTGAGGTAGAGTACCTTCTTAGTAGAGGATTCAATGTCGTTTATGGTCGTTCCTATGATTCAAGATGGTATGGATTTGGTGGAACTGACTATATAAGAGCTAAAGATATAAATGACATGTTTGCAAATAAAAACATAAAGGCAATTTTTGCCATAAGGGGAGGATATGGAACTATAAGAATTGTAGACAAGCTTGATTATGACATGATACGAAAAAATCCTAAAATATTTTCGGGATTCAGTGATTTGACAACATTGCTACTTGCCATAAATGAAAAAACGGGTCTTGTTACTTTCCATGGGCCTATGAGTTCGAATTTTGATAAAATTCCTGAAACTACTGAAAATGCTTTTAATAAAGCATTTATAGACAAACAATCCTATAATCTACTTGAATTTGATGACAGTTATTCAATAATGAAAAGCGGAAGAGGAGAAGGAAAAATAACAGGTGGAAATCTTTCACTCATAGTAGCTTCATTAGGAACAGAATATGAAATAAATACAGATGGTAAAATACTGTTTATAGAAGAAGTGAATGAAGCAACCTATAGAGTGGACAGAATGCTTAAACAATTAAAACTTGCCGGAAAACTGAAAAATATAAAAGGTATTATTTTAGGAGATTTTAGAGGTGCCAAGAGATCAGAACTTGACGATATGTCTTTAGAAGATGTTTTTATAGATAACTTTGGAGACATGAAAATTCCAATAATAAAAGGTTTCAAGTCAGGACATGTAAGACCTTTCATTACAGTGCCGATTGGTGCCAATGCTAAAATAGATACTTATAAAAATGAAATAATCATAGATAAATCAGTAAAATAAAACAGGTTAAAAAATAATATTCTTTTCAGTAATAATAGAGTCCACTTTTATATCGTGTACTTCTGAAGGGATATAATCAATTAGTTGAAAATCGTAACATACTCCTATAATCAGAGGTTTGTTGCGATTTTTTCCATTATTTCGATTATTTAAAAGAATTCTGCTTAAAAAAGTATCATAATATCCTCCACCAAATCCAATACGATTTTTTGTGTAATCAAAAGCAACTGCAGGAACTATAATTAATTCAAGAAT
>CAJPML010000181.1 GCA_905371725.1 Leptotrichia sp. oral taxon 215 | reverse complement strand
TTCAAATGTAAAATAAATTGTTATAGGTATAAAAGTATGGTATAATTTAGCAAAACTCTAATAAAATAAAAGGTTGAAAAAATGAAAAGAATTAGATACAAAGTATTGTTTATTTTACTGTTTTATATTATACTTTTTGGCAAGATGAATGCTGCTGGACAAGTTATAGAACTGGAAACAGAAAAATCTACAATAAATCTGGAAACAGAGGAAATAAATACCGAAGGTAATGTTACTGTAAAATATGGAGATTTTACAATAAACGCAGATAAATTGAAAAAAATTGCCAACAAGAACATTCTTTCAGGATCTGGAAATGTTGAATTTACTCAAGGTTCTCAAATTATAAAAGCTGATAACCTTATTTTTGATATGGACACAAAATTGGCGAAAATATTTAATTCAGAAAGTTATGACACTAAGATAAAATTACGTTATGGCGGCGAGGAGACGCTGGCTGAAGGGAATAAGGCCATTTTTATAAAAAATGGATGGTTTACAACGAGTCCATACGAAAATCCAAGCTATAAGATAAATGCTGAAGAGCTGGAAATATATCCCAACAGAAAGGCTATTGCGAGAAATATCGGAATCTTCGCAGGAGGAAAGACATGGGTTAAGCTGCCGTATTATGTAACCTCCCTAAAACCTTCTACCCAAAGGGCAACATTATTTCCGTATATTGGAATGGACAGTGACAGGGGATTTTTTGGGATAATGGGATTTGACTATGATTTAGGTCCGCTTGCACAGGGATTTGTGGACTTTGAGCTAAGTACGAAGCAGAAATTGGCAATAAAATTCTCAAATGACTATGCCTTCTGGGGGAATAATTCAGGAAATATATTTATAAACAGGTTTGTCGTTCCAATCGGAAATCATCGTAAGGAATGGGATTTCAAGTGGAATCACAAAGTAAGAAATACTCCCAAGAAGGAAAAGGAAGACAGGAAGTTCTATGATGCTGGATACGGAATATGGGATTTGAACTATCAGAATATTACAACAAATCTGATGTATGCCGTCAATGGAAACGAGCTGAAGGATGATTACACAGAATTTGTGGATAAATACAAACAAATTGGATTCTGGAATCTGAATATCAATCAGGAGCTTGGGCAGAATGGGGAATTGAATGCGAAATATTACTGGACGCAGGATAAGCACGCGCTTAAAGCGTTGACTGAAATAAATGATAAAATTATGGATGATGACAATTTGGATCCGCGTAGAACAGATGTTGATTTATATAAAAACATAAAATATACAAATGGAAACAATAATGTTGCGATAACGGTTGATAATGAAGATTTTCGGGATATTAACCCAGGATATGTGGGAGATTTAAATTCATACAGAAAAAAACGTAACTATGGAATTGATTTTAGAGGACCGAAAATAAAATTTGATTATCTTGATTCCGATAAGGATGAATACGGAGAACTGCTTGGAATGCGTGATCGTGGAGATGATAAGACGATTCACTGGGTACAGAATGTTGCCTACGATAAGAGAAAGGAATGGGGGTTGACTTTTGGAAATTACTATCCGTTCAGGGAAAGTGATTTTTTTGGCTATCAGCCTAGAACAGGTTATCAGAATCTTACAAATACTTTGTATTTCGGAGCGCAGGTAAAACAGGTCGATATAAGAAAAAAAGAATACGAGTATGACTACACCAGAGATAACGAAAATTATAATGCCTTATTCTTAAATCCGGCAACTACTGATGAAAGCAGAATATATAAAGTTTACGAGGATAACGTGACGATTCGCCGTCCAAAGAAAATCATCTACGAAAAATACAGGCTGCAGAAGTTTAATGTAGGAAATGACAGGATTGATATTCCGTTCAAGAATTCGTTTATTGGATATAATCTGGCATTTGAAAACAGGGATTACAGCAGTCTGGGAGTACCTGAATTTGTTAATGGGCGAAAAGTGGAGGATCTGGATTCTCAGACAGGATACAGGGTAGCAAAGGACTCGAGCGGAGAAATTATAAGGCAAAGTCCGTCAATAAGAATTTTTACGCTTGATACACGTCTATTTACAACATTTTTTGACAATACATCAAAGAAAAATAACAAATATGATGTGAAAGTTACAAACGATGCGACTGTTACATTTCAGAGAACAACAGCGGGAAGTGCAACATACAACGGCTTTGATATTGTGGAAGTGCCGACAAATGCACTGGGGCTTAGAAATGACTTCAATTATCATATAGGTAATGTAACATTCAATTATAACCTGACAATGAGGGATGACAGACATTTTAAGGATAACTGGCTAAAAAACAGATATGTCAGAAATTATTTCAAGGCTGACATTGCAAACAAAAGATTTGTAAGTTTTGACTTTGCCAATAATGAAGAATATGAATTTGAAAATTTCAAGTCTGTAAGGGATTTTAACAGGGAGATTCAATATGGATACCTTTCGGATGCAGGAGATAACTTCCTGTACCGTTTTGGAGAAAAGAATAAACAGCTGTTCCCTTACAATACAAGCCTTGGGTGGAATCAGAAAGTTTACAAGGAATCCATGAAGGAAAGAACTTTTGGAATAAACTTTAACGAATGGGGATTTGAATACACAAATCTTGTAAATAAGGCAAATGACATCTACGGGGATAATCCAAACTTTGGCTATCCTGCGTTAAAACTAAAAACAAATTACCACAGGCTGGGATTTGTCTACGATACATCAAAAATGAAAAATAAAAAATTTGAGTCAGATCACTATTTCAGAGTAAATTTTGGATTTGGTAAAAAGATATACAGGGACTTGAACAATACACCGATAAATACTGCAGATGACAGATATATCCGTGGGAATGACTATACGACAATAGGATTCCTGTATAGATATGAAAATAATGCTCAGCCTAGATTTGCTGCGGATGTGGAGAAGAAAGAAAAGGCAAAGGAAAAGGAAATTATCGAATCTGAAAATCAGATTAAGGACATAAACATAGTAAAAAATTCAAATACGCAGGAATTTTCCATTAACAATGCAAATAAATCCTCAATTGACAAAATTGTTGTCAATAGTGACGACAGGCTTTTTCTTAGCAGTGAAGAAGAGGAAGCGTATAAAAGTTATGTCGAAGAGGAAAATTACCGTCAAAACAAGTTCAGCCTGAATGACTTCAATACGAAATTACAGAATTTAAGAAGCCATAAAAAATATTTCCAGATTGGAATGGACATGCAGATAGATGGATCTGATGCCGCTAATCCAAGCGGAATGAAAGGATTTGACAAAATTAATGACTTGTCCTTCAAGATTGAGGCTGGATATTTGGAAAAAATGTTTATCAGATATGCTTTTATAATGGAAAGACCTGATAGAATATATAGAAATAACCCAACACGTAACAGTACTTTTGATTTTAGAAAGCATGAACTTGAAGGAAAATACATGTTTTCAAGGGATCCTGACAAGCCTTGGTGGGTTGGAGGAAAATTCCAGTATATTCAAAATGGAGCTCCAAAAGCTTCTGATCCTGAAATTTACGAAAGTTCATGGTATGCTAAAAAAGTTAATAAGCTAACATTGGGAATGGCAACTTTGAGCCATCGTTTTGAAAATATTGAATGGGAAATCGGAGCAGGAATGAAATGGGACAAGCCAAACAACAAAAAGCTGGGCTACTATCCAGTAGTGTCCCTTAAATTTGGAATAACACCGTTCCCTGAAAAAAATGCACAGTTTAAATATTCTGGAAAAGGATTTGAATTTGGAGC
>CAJPML010000180.1 GCA_905371725.1 Leptotrichia sp. oral taxon 215 | reverse complement strand
CAAGTAATTTTGATAAATCAAAAACTATTTTTTCTAAAATAGAAATAATAACAGGCATTATTATAGTTCCAATAATTGGACTTTTTGGAACATATTTTGCAGAAGTATTAAGTCTTACTTATTATATATGGAAACAGGAAAATGGAAACGGAGTTCCACTTTTTGAAATATTTAAGTATTCACTGACAGGAGTATTTGAGGAAAAATCAACAGCAGGTTATATTTATTTAGGTTGGGCAGGTGCAGCAGCAATCATAGTTATAACCATTGGATATCTGATATATCAAAAAGTGAAAAATAAAAAACAATAAATTTATTAGTAAAACAAATTATAAATAAAATTTAGAAAAGAGATGATTAATGATGAGAAAAATTTTAGTGATACTGACTATGCTGGTATTATTAATTTCATGTGGTAAGAAAGGAAGCAAGGATGATCCTTTTAAAAATTTAGGAAATAATAAGGGAGGAAACAGCAGCAATCAAGTAAATGAAATTGAAAAATATAATCTCTATATTGGAGTTCATAATGAATTATTAAGCTTTGAAAATAGTGTAGGAGATTACTTTGAAGATGCAGGAGCAGAAGAACAGTTTAAAAAACCTTCAGGAAGTGTACTTGCTAATTTCCATCAAATCCCTCAGATTATCGAAAAAATAAAGAAAGCTACTTCAGCTAAACCTAAATGGGATGAGCTGGATAAAAGTGCAGAGGGATTGCTTCCAATATTTGAAGAACTACTGCCACTTTCTCAGGATATGAAAGCATATTTTGATGGAAAAGACTATACAAGTGATAATTATAAAAAAGCACAGGAATACCATACTAGGTTTCTGGAAATTATAAAGAAATATAATCAGGCACTTACTCCTTTCAGAACAGCAATGGATAAAAAAGTAGTTGAACAGAGAGAATCAGAAGCTAAAATGTACCAAAAAGAAGGAAGAATGATAGCATACAATAGAATGATGATTATGAATACCGCAGAAGAAGTACTAGCTGAAATTAGAAACCAGAAATTAAATGGTGCAAATATTACAACAGGAGATGCAGCTAAATTTAAGGCTTTACAGGAAAAATTGATTAAAGTTGCATCTGAATATCAGAACGCTATAAGGGATGAAAAAGAACTGAAAAAAGAGGGAGTAAAAGATAAATCAGAAATGAAGGTTAGTGGATTTAATAGTTTTATGGATGAGACAAATGATTTCAAAGCTGCTCTTGTAAGCCTTATACAAAGAATTGAAACTAAAAAAGCAGTAGATCAAAATACTTTAAATAATAGTTTTTTCCTTGAAAATGAAGATGGGACTCCTGAAAATATGGTTAAACAGTTTAATGAACTTGTAGGAGAATATAACAGAAGTATAAGATAATAAAGGATAATTTATAAGTTTTAAAAATTGAGAAATTTTAAGGTTGCTATCTCAAAGCAGAAAAAATATAAGTAGATATACTACACCTCAAATTTTGTGTCTAACTTTTTGGGGTCAGTACAAGAATATGGTTTTCATATTAGCTTTTAATTTTTTTGAGGTAGCTTCTTTTTATTTCAAAATAAAAAATAGCGAAAACTCTTTAAAATAAATTGATTTCGCTAAAATTATTCTATTATAGGTTATTAGAACTAAAGGTCACCTGCAAAATTATGATGAACTTTCTGAACATCATCGTCATTTTCAAGTACATCAATTAATTTTGCCAATTTCTGAAGATCGTCTTCTCCAAGAGTTTCCACCTCAATAGATGGTAGATACTGAATATCCGCTTCAAGCAGTGTATATCCTGCTCCTCTTAAGGCGTCAGCGACAGCATCAAAGTTTGCAGTTTCTGTAGTAATGTAGAAACTGTCATCTAAAGTTTCCATATCTTCCATTCCTGCTTCAAGGGCAACTTCCATTAATGCATCTTCATCTATATCAGATGTTTTTTCAATGATAATTTCGCCCTTTCTTCCGAACATGTATGAAACTGATCCGGAAACACCAAGATTTCCACCATTTCTGTCAAAAGCAGTTTTTACAGATGCGGCAGTTCTATTTTTATTATCAGTCAGTGCTTCAACGATTATTGCAACTCCTCCTGGTCCGTATCCTTCGTAGTTTAATGTTTCAAAAGCATTTGAACCGTCTGTTCCGGCTCCTTTCTTGATAGCTCTGTTAATATTATCGTTAGGCATATTAATTGCTTTAGCTTTTTCAATTGCATGTTTAAGGGCAACGTTAAATTCAGGATTATCCCCACCTCTTGCAGCAACAGTTATAAGTCTGACAAGCTTTGTAAAAGAAGCAGCTCTCTTTTTATCCTGAGCTTCTTTACGTCCCGCTATTGTACCATGTCTTCCCATAAAATCCTCCATTCATAATTATATGTCTGATTATATCATATTTTTAGAGAAAGAGTAAATATTTTGATTAAAATTTTATTGTTATTTCTAAATATAATGGAAAAATTTGTTATAGATATTATTAAGACTTGTTTTTTTTCTTTTAAAAAGGTACAATATAACAGTAATAATAAAATTTATAAATAAAATATTTTTGGAGGTTTATCAATGGCAGATTTAATAGCTTTTTATTCTAGAAGAGGACAGAACTATTTTGATGGAGAAATTAAGGAAGTAAAAAAAGGAAATACGGAAATCGTTGCAGAAAAATTGCAGGAAATGACAGGAGCGAAAGTTTTTCAGATAAAACAGCTTGTGGAATATTCTGATAATTATAAAATATGTGCAGAAGAGGCAGAAAGAGATTTTAATAATAATGCAAGACCTGAACTTGATGAATATCTTCAGGAACCTGAAAAGTATGATACAATTTATTTGGCATATCCTAATTATTGCAATACAATGCCAATGGTTGTTTTTACATTCCTTGAAGAATATGGTTTTGAAGGGAAAACAATAAAACCAATATGTACAAATGGTGGAAGCGGACTTGGGACAAGTGTAAGGGATATAAAGAAACTTTGTCCAAATTCAACTGTTACTAAAGGTCTTTCAATAGACAGTTCTGAAATTGAAAAAGCAGAAGATTTATTAAAAGAATGGCTTGAAAAGTAAGTTATATAAAATAATTGTATGAGGAGGATGTAATGATGGATATGTTTTTGGAAGTAAAAAAAAAATTAGATGAACTTGACATTCCTTTTGAACTTGTGGAACATGAGCCTGTAGTGACTACGGAACTTGCAGATAAATTCATTGAAGGGATAGAAGGAGTCCGGACAAAAACAATGTTTCTGACAAACAGAAAAAAGACAGAGTTTTATCTTCTTATTATGGATGACAGTAAAAGGCTAGATATGCTCAGGTTTAAGGAAATAGTTTCTGCAAACCAGATAAAAATGGCATCTGAAAAAAGTCTTTATGAAAAAATGATGCTGCCACCGGGAACTGTATCGCCATTTGGTCTGCTAAATAATAAGGAAAAAGACATAAAAGTGTATATAGATAAGGAAATAATAGACGAAGAACGTATGTGCTTTCATCCAAATACAAATGAAAAAACAATATTCATTAAAACATCCGATTTATTAAAATACCTTGAAAGCATCGAATGTGATGCCAATGTAATTGAGATTTGAGGAGAAAAGAATAGAAATAAGTTAAAAAAGGAGAATTATGGAAGAAATAAATTATGTTACTAGAATACATTTAAAAACAGCTTGTAACAATAGAAAAAAACTGATAGATTTCTGTCTGAATGGAGAAGAAAAATATGTAGCAATTGGATGGAGCTATGTGTATAAAAATAATGATAAAATTGAAAATTATGAAAAATATTATAAAGTAGTAAAAAATAAATC
>CAJPML010000179.1 GCA_905371725.1 Leptotrichia sp. oral taxon 215 | reverse complement strand
TTTTTTTATTTCTTTTATTACTTCATCTAGATTATAACTGTCATCCGGTTTCTGTCTTGTATGTTGCAAAAGGCAGAAATTCACTTCTTCGTCCTTCAGCACCTCGGAAATTCCGCTCAAATCATTAAAATTATACTTTACAGTCTCCAGATTCATACTTTTTATATTTACTTCTGTTGTAGGATATATAGGAGCATCATGAATCAGAATTTTTTTTCCTGGTTTAACTGCTGCCAAAAGCCCCCATCTTATTGCCTGTGTACCTGCTCCTCTTGTTAGCATACAGTCTTCAGAATCAAAAAATTCAGCTATAATCTTTTCTATTTTTTCAGTTCTTAGAGGTCTGTTTATTCCTTTTCTGACTCCTAAATCTCCTAAATCCAGAAATTCACTTCCTGACATGTTTTTTGTTATAATATCTACCAGTTTAAACTGCTTTTGCTGTGCTTCTATAATTGAAAGCGAATTTAAAGGATATGTTTTCATTTTTCCACTCCTCCCTTACTTGTAGAAATTTTCAGGATTTGTTTTCAGCATTTTTTCAATCGAACTTTCTTTTATCCCCGCTTCCCCCAGTTTAGGAAGAAACACCTCAAATATATAATTATAGCCTATTCCACCGCTATATTTCATATTTGACTTTCTCGTGATGTCCATTGATAAAAATACTCTATCAATCAGTTCCCTTTTTTCTATTTCCTTCAGCATTTCCACTCGTATATCGTCCAACAGATAGTTATTTTTTCCAATAGTATCAAATTCAACATACACACCATCATAAAGCATTTTAAGTATATATTCCGTATTTCCGCTTAAATCCACATGTCCTATGACAATCTTGTCCAGATTAACCTTATACTCCTTAAATAACTTCACCTGCTCATGTCCCATCGTTCCTAAAGATGTGTGAGTAGTTATTGGAATTCCTGTTTCAAGATGTGCAATTATAGCAGATTTAAAAACTTTAAGTTCGGTTTCTGTTATTTTATCCTTGCTCGAACCAATTTCTCCTATTATTCCTGCCTTAATTCCAGTTCCATCTATTCCTTCCAGAATTTCTTTCTTCATTATTTCTGAAAGTGCCTTCTCATTTTTTTCATAAACAAATTCCGGATAGAAAGGTTCCTTATAAAAACCTGTAGCACATATGACATTTATTCCTGACTTTTCAGAAACTTCCCTTATATAGTTTATATCTCTTCCCATACCTATATTAGTGACTTCTGTTATATTCCTTACTCCATTTTTATAAAGTTCCTTAAATTCTTCAATTGTTTCATCTTTACAGTCAAGCCTGCAGTCATCAAGTTTTTTCACTCCCGATAAATCTATAAAAATATGTTCATGCATCAAAGTATAACCATCTTTTAACATTATTTTCTCCTTTCCCTTCAGATATAACTAATGGAAACGAGGCTGTCTCAAAAAGAAAACTTAAAATCAATGTGAAAACTATATTTTTGAATTATTTAAAATTTTACAATGTTAAATAGGAAATGAATTTAGGAAAAGTCATCTGTTCGAGCCTCTAGGCAAGTTTTTGACTTTTCCTTAATGAATGACTATTTTATATAAGTAAAATTTTAGTAAATGAATAAATATAGTTTTCATATATAGCATTTGTATTTTTGCTATTTTGAGACAGCTTCAGATTACATTATTTTGCAGCTACTGGAACATATAAATGAAGAATAAACAGTATATTCAGTATAATTCCAAAGGCAATTGTTGCCATAGGCCCTACAGCCATATCAACCAGAGGTTTTTTAGAAGTTTTATTTAAAAGATAAAATCCACCTACAAATAGGAATCCTAACCCTGTTGACCCTGCCATTTCATTAGCCGCTATCATTCCTCCAACAAGCAGTGAAACTTCAAGAACTTTTGTCATGGCTGTTCTTATCTGGTCTCCACACGCCTTAACACCTGGAAATCTGTCAAGGCTTTTAGCTATTAATTCAAGTAATAATATTTCGATTGCTAAAATTCCAGCTCCCACTATAAATGAAATAACCGGATTTTTTATAAATATTCCTACTACAAATACCAATGTCATTCCTGCAGGTCCGTATACTCCCGTAGTTATTGCAGTTGTTGCAACCAACGGTACAAATCCTATACTTCTTGCAAGGGCCACAAGTCCTGCTTCAAAAGTCTTTGAATCTCCGCCTGATGCATCTTTAAGTGTCGAAGCCAGCAATTTCAAAGATATAGGATCTCCTGCCACAAGTCTTAAGCTGCATGCGGCCGCTATAAGTCCACCCATAATCGAAAGAGGTATTATATTTTTCTTAACTCTGGCAACTCTTGCTGAAAATATTCCTACAAGCATTTCGTTAGAATTTGTCTTTTCAGTATTTTTATCAGTTATCGCAAAGAACAGCATTACAATAACTGCTACAAGAAGAGCCATTCCGTCAGGATTTAAAGTAATTTTCACATTTTCAGCAATAGGTATTTTACCAAATACCGCCGCAATCTGTCTTACAAGTAATGTAATCACCAGTGTTAATGCACCTTTTTTTGTTCCATACTGATAACCTGTTACCAACGCCGGAAACACTGAAAATCCTACAATTATTGGAGAACCTACTTTTGCAAGGCTTGGCAGAAAATCAATAGGCATTTTGCTGAATACTTCTACAATCTTTTCAAGTCCAAAAACAAGTCCCATACCATACAGAGCACCTATTACTCCTGCAAGTACAAGACCCTTGTTATTTCTTGGGGTAGATGTTCCGATTATGTCCGTTCCAAGCAATATGCTGTGTATTAATATTATAGTTGATCCTATGGAAAACGAAATTCCAAATCCTATTACCAGTCCAAATGATAATGCAAAACTTGTTGCCGCAAGCGCCTTTCTGTCCATTCTTCCTTCCAGATATTCAGGCAGCATCGGTCTTAATCCATCATTAAATACTGCAACTCCAAGATTTGCCAATATTGAAGCAAATCCACTTAATAACGCACTGACTAAAAATTTCTCCATCTCGTTCCTCCTTAATTTCATCGTATTTCAAACTTAATTTATAATTAATCAAAAATATTAAGATGACGCTAATGTTCCTTATTTACTTTATATACTCAGCAACTATTTTTATAACCTGCTCTGCCGACTGTGGAGTAAATCCAAATGCCACTTTTCCTGCCTTCACTTCATCCCTTATTTTTTCTTCCTCCAGAATATTTCCCGGCATTGCAAGAGTAGCACACTTGTCAGCTCCCGCTATGGCAATGGCCATTGCAAGTGCTCCACCACCACCTGTATTACATGCTCCAAAATAATAATCAACATTTCCCAATTTTATATCCATAGCGGCATCAATATCACTTTTTATAGTTATTTCTGCTTCAGGAATATATTTTTTTATTATTTCTGCAACATTTTCCTTGTCTATCTGTCCTCCTACTACTATCTTCATCTGTTTCCTCCTTTCCTTTTATTCATTTTCCTTTATTAATAACAAATTTACTAAAATATATTTTTTTTCCTCTTCAGGCAGCTTTTCAATGAACACATTTTTTTCAATATCATTATAAATTTCCTTAATTTCTTCCAGTTTTTCAGATTTCAGAACTTCCTGAAAAACCTCTTCATTGATATTGCTGACTTTTTCATTTTCTTCAATTCTCTTCAGTGCCATCGACAAATGAGTTATAAGCATTCCGCCATTGCTTTCTGTCAGACTGATTTTCCATTTTTCATCCAGATATTTTATCAGAAGTGTCAGTTTATCATAAATTCTTTCATTTATTACACCTGCTTCCTTTAAAATCCCTAATCTGAAAGCCAGATTTTCTTTATCCAATTTTCTAACCTCCCATATTA
>CAJPML010000178.1 GCA_905371725.1 Leptotrichia sp. oral taxon 215 | reverse complement strand
ACAACGAAAGGATATGGTAAAAAGCAATGATTTCAAATATTAGAATAATAAAAAATAATGAAAATTTGATAAGAAAGTTGCTTATTCTAATTTTGTTTATTTTTTTAGTTATTTCGTGTCAATCAATAAATCCAAAATATAAATGGTATCTACCTGAGGAAGTTATTTCAAAAGTTGATCAGCTGCAGCCTGGAGATGTTCTGATTCTCTCAAAAGAACCTACTATCCGTTCCATGTGGGGACACAGCGCAGTACTAAATGAAGAGAAAAAAATTGTAGAATTTCCTTCATATTCTGCAGGTTATAGTGAAAGTCCTATTTATTCATGGTCAAAATTAAAAAGAAAAATAGCAATCTTCAGACTTAAAAATATAGATGATGAATTTAAGAGTGCATTATTCAAGGAAATTAACAAAACTGTTACAAAACCTTATGGACTGACATTTGATAAAAATTTTGACAAAAGACTGTACTGCTCACAGTTTATATATCTTATTTTTAAAAATGCCGGAAAACAGGTAGGACGTAATGTCGATCTCGATTCCGATGGTGGTGGATGGGTAATGCCTTTTGATATTATGGAGTCACCATTACTTGAAAATATTGTTTTGGATTAGTATAAAAATAAAATATAAGGAGGAAATATGTTTACTGATAAATTTTTTGAAGTTATCTCGCATGAAGGGGTTGTATCTATTGTTACATGGACTGATGAAGGTGCAGATGTTTCAAATACATGGAACTCATATCTTAATGTAAAGGAAAACAGAATTCTTATTCCTGCAGCCGGGATGAATAAAACTCAGGCGAATATTGAGAAAAATCCTAATGTAAAACTTACTGTAGGATCTAAAGAAGTCATGGGAAAATGGGCTATGGGAAGCGGTTTTTTAATTTTAGGAACTGCAAAATTTATTACTTCGGGAGAAGAATTTGATTTAATGAAAGAAAAGTTTCCATTTCTTTCACGTGTCCTGGAAATTACTGTATCTAAAATAATACAGACACTATAGGATATACACATGAAAAAACTAATATGACAATTCAAGAATAAAAAATAATCGATAAAAGTGTTGAAAGCACTCTAGAACGATTATTTTTTATTTTGTAAGTATTATTTTCAAATTATCTTGTAATACTTTTATTTGATAGGTTCATGAAATATTACAGAAAGATTTTCTTTAAAATATTCCCATCTTTTTTCTTTATCTTCTTTTGGAAGTCCATTATTTATTTTTGACATTATCATATCAAATGCTTTTCTGTATTTTGCAAATCCTGGTTTATCATTTTCAATAATATTTACATATACATTACACTTTTTCCCAAGTAAATCCATAAATGAAGCTCTTACATTATGCTTATAGTTCTTGAGAAGCAGATCGGGATGATTTATATAATCTACTTTTTCTTTAAAAGTTTCTGTATACAGTTTAGTTGCCAGTGTATAATTGTGTCTCCCTGTTAACTGCATTATTCCACGTCCTCTGTATTTATAACCATCTCCTGTCCCATTTCCCAATTCTTTTCTGTTATCATACACTGTATCTGCTATGGCTTTCTGGTTAGCTGAATGTTCACTATTTCTTCCATGTAAAGCTGCCAATTTTGGATTTTCCCTATATTTCCGCCATATTGCCTTCAGTCTCTCCTCGCTATAATTAAATGTTTCATCAAAATTTTTATAATCTGTTTCACCTCTAAACTGTGCAAAAATATGAGCATAAGCTACTGCATTGTCCATTTTCAGCAATTTGAAACATTTATTAATTTCATCAACTGTCTTTTCAAAAGCTTCCTGGTTTCCATATTTAAACATTTTTCTCATCTGCTGTACTGTTACTTTCATATTTTTTCACTCCTTTATAACAATTGTTATTTTATATCCATTATACTCATATATGGAAAGTGATCACTTAGTTTAGTCCAGTCCTGCGTATCATCTTTTATAAAAAAACTTTTCTTTACCTTCCATTTATCCGAATGATCTCCAAATATATAATCTATTCTTGGATCCTTGATACTTCTAGTTTCTTCATTATTACCTTCAAAATAACTGTCTTTCCATTCTTTCGTAAGTGTCTTGTAGTATTCTGTATCTGGAAGAAGATTCAAATCTCCACTTAAAAATTTTATATCACTGTCAAAAAGTCCATTTAGCAATGAAAGAGATTCCATTTCCTCTTTCTTAATTTCCTTTTTATAATCCAGATGGGTGTTAATTATCATTATTTTTTTCCCAAATTCTTTTTTTTCAAGTTCAGCTATTACTACCTGACGTTTTTCCACCCCAATTGATGGAAGTTCATATGCATATATTTTTTCTACCGGATATTTTGAAATAAAGGAAATTCCAAATTCTCCTGAATCAAAATCCCTTGATTTCTGAAAATAATAATAATTATAGCCAAGTTCTGATGCTATATCTAAAGTTACATCCCTGAAATTACTTCTTTTTGTATCTCTGTCAACTTCCTGTAATGAAACAAAATCAGGCTTGTATCTTTTTATACTTTCCCCAAGTTTTATTCCGTTAGCCAGTCTTGCTCCATAAATATTATACGTCATTATCCTTAATTCTTTTCCTTCCGTCACCATTATCACACTCACAAATAACAATATTTTCAGTACTTTTTTTAAAACATTCATTTGCTTTTTACTTCCTTTCATATTTTTACCTTTTTTCAATCAAATAATATCTCGCTATAATTCTCATTTTTTTTATTAATTTTGGAATTCCTCTCAGATGCTTACTTTCGAGAAACAACCTTGTCTTAAGACTTGACCAACTGTCATTCCACCAATGAATTCCATATGTATTTTCCTTTATACAGTCTGATGAAAATTTTTCCTTGAAACCATAAGGATAAAAATATTCTTTAGGATATATTGTTATTTCTCCTTCCTTTAATGAATTTTCCCTTTTATCAGTCAGTCCATATTTTTCTTCAAATATATAAGTAAATATTTTAGGAATTGTCCATAGAGGTTTTTCCCATATTTCCCCTTCATAAAATTTTATCATATCTTTCAGTATTTCATTATGCTTGTCTGTTCCAAAAATTCCAACACTTATATGTTTTTCATCCTCATATCCTATAAAAAATTTCATTTTTTCGTTTTCTATTAACGGTGATATATTTTTTATAATCTCCATATCAGTATCTACATATATTCCCGAATTTTCATACATATAATGCACTCTGATGTAGTCAGACATATACGCCCACAATTTTCTTTCATAACATTCCCTGAAAAACCTGTTTTTTTCCATATGAGTCCTTATGTCAAAATTCTTTTCATTTATTTCAACTATTTCATAATCAGGAAGTTTTTCCTCCCATGATTTAAGACATTTATAAAATATATCAGGTTTTTTGGCATTTCCTATCCATACGTAATATATCTTTTTCTCTATCATTTTTTCTCCCTGTTTTCGCTTTTTTTCATAATCATCGTATACTTTTTCATCGGATTTTCAACAATATTTATAACTTTAAACCCAATTTTATCATATAATTTTTTAGCTCCTACATTGTAATCAAAAACATTTAGCGTAATTGAATTTATATTTTCATCTTGAAAAATCAAATTTATAAATTCCATCAAAGCCCTTTTTCCAAGACCTTTTCCTGTAAGCTCAGGATTAATCATAAACCGTCCAATATGAATATTATCAAACTCTATACGTATTTTCTGGATAATCCCGACAAACTCATTTTCACAAAAAATCGAACAGATATTATTCAAATCATCAATTTGACTATCTGTAAGAGGAAAATCAAGGTTTGTTCCAGCCCATTGCTCAAGAAAAATTTTCCCCTTTTCATTTGTCC
>CAJPML010000177.1 GCA_905371725.1 Leptotrichia sp. oral taxon 215 | reverse complement strand
TTATGATGTAGAAGTATATAATGCAATATTGGAAGAAGAAAAAAGGCAGGAAGAAGGAATAGAATTAATAGCATCTGAAAATTTTGTATCTAAGGCAGTTATGGAAGCTGCAGGTTCTGTATTTACAAATAAATATGCAGAAGGATATCCTGAAAGAAGATATTACGGGGGATGTGTGAATGCAGATACTGTGGAACAGATAGCGATTGACAGGCTAAAGAAAATTTTTGGAGCAAAGTTTGCAAATGTTCAGCCGCACTCAGGGTCGCAGGCTAACATGGGAGTTTATGTTTCATTGCTGGAAGCAGGAGATAAAATCCTTGGAATGGGTCTGAGTTCAGGGGGACATCTGACACATGGATACAAAGTGAATTTTTCAGGGAAAAATTATATAGGAATTGAATATGGATTGAATCCTGAAACTGAGCTGCTGGACTATGATGAAGTGAGAAGGCTTGCTGTTCAGGAAAAACCAAAGATAATTGTTGCAGGGGCAAGTGCTTATTCAAGAGTAATTGATTTTAAGAAATTCAGGGAAATTGCTGATGAAGTTGGAGCTTATCTGATGGTGGATATGGCACACATTGCAGGACTTGTAGCAGCAGGAGAGCATCCGAATCCAATGGAATATGCCGACATTGTAACTTCAACAACTCATAAAACTATGAGAGGACCTCGTGGTGGAATAATACTTACAAATAATGAAGAAATAGCTAAAAAAATAGATAAGGCAATATTTCCAGGTATTCAAGGAGGGCCGTTGATGCATATAATAGCTGCGAAGGCAGTGGCATTTAAGGAAGCTTTGTCACCTGAATTTAAGGAATATCAGAAACAGGTTGTAAAAAATGCAAAAGCTATGGCAGATGCACTTGTAAAAGGTGGACTGAGAATAGTAAGTGGCGGTACAGACAATCATTTAATGCTGGTAGACTTAAGACCTAAGGGAGTTACAGGAAAAATGGCTGAAGAAAGCCTTGAAAAAGCAGGGATTACTTGTAATAAAAATGCTATTCCAAATGATCCGGAAAAACCTTTTATAACAAGTGGAGTAAGACTTGGAACACCTGCAATAACAGCAAGAGGAATGAAAGAAGATGAAGCTGTTAAAATAGCGGAAATGATAATAAAAGTACTGGAAAATGTCAATGATGATGAAAAAATAGCAGAAGTTAAAAATGAAGTTCTAAAACTGACAGAAAAGTTTCCTCTCTATAAGGGAAAATAGTGACAGAGACTATGAAATTTTTATTGAAAGTTATTTTGCTTTTGGCTTAAGCAGGAAGAGGAGATATTTTAGTGAGAACTGGTAGAAAAAACGATGAAATGAGAGAAGTACGAGTAACAAAAAATTATATAATGCATCCTGAAGGATCAGTACTTATAGAATTTGGGAATACAAAAGTAATATGTAATGCGACAGTTGAAGAAAAAATCCCACCATTTTTAAGGGGAAGTGGTACAGGCTGGATAACAGCAGAATACAGTATGCTTCCAAGGGCAACAAATAGTCGTGTTCAGAGAGAGGCTTCAAAAGGAAAAATTGCAGGAAGAACAATGGAAATACAACGTCTTATAGGAAGAGCATTGCGTTCATCCATTGATCTTGGTAAGCTTGGAGAAAGAACAATTATAATAGACTGTGATGTAATTCAGGCAGATGGTGGAACAAGAACAGCTTCAATTACAGGGGCATATCTTGCCATGGAACTTGCAATAGAAAAGTTGATTGATGAAAGAAAGCTAAATGAAATACCGATAATTTCAAAGGTGGCAGCAATCAGTGTAGGAAAGATAAAAAATGAAATTCTACTTGATCTGGAGTATGAGGAAGATTCAAAGGCAGATGTAGATATGAACATAATCATGAATGACAAGGGAGAATTTATTGAAATTCAGGGAACTGGAGAAGAGGCAACTTTTACACAGGATGATCTTATGAAGTTTATTGAAGTTTCAAAAAATGCTTTTGACAAATTGTTTAAATTATAGATGGAAATAGCTATGAATAGAGAAAAAATGGATATTTATTCATTGACTATTTATTATTTATATGATAACATTTATATGTATCTTAAATAATATTAATTATATAATAAAATTTTATGGAGGTCTAAAATGGGTTTATTTGATTTATTCAAAGGAAAAAAAGAAGCTGAAACACAGGAATTTAACGGAAAGGTATTTGCACCAATTTCAGGAAAACTTTTACCTTTATCAGAAGTACCTGATGAAGTTTTTGCTCAAAAAATGATAGGGGACGGAGTAGCTATTGAGCCATCAGAATCAGGAGTAATGCTTGCACCTGCAGATGGTAAACTTGAAAAAATATTTGAAACAAACCATGCATTTAGTATCGTAACGCCTTCAGGGCTTGAAATATTTGTTCATTTTGGAATGGATACAGTAAAACTGGAAGGAAAAGGTTTTGAAAGACTAGTAAATGAAGGAGATGTTGTAAAAAAAGGAACTCCGTTAATTAAATATGATTATGATTTCTTAAAGGAAAATGCAAAATCAATAATCACTCCTGTAATTATTTCAAATCCGGATGAGTTTGGAGCATTGAATGGTGTAGAATCAGGAAGTGCCGTAGCAGGAGAAACATTAGTTTTGGATGTTCAAAAAAAATAATAGGAAATAAATAAGGCTGAGGGAACTGTTTAGAAATAGAATTTCTATTTTTTGAGCAGTTCTTTTTTTGTATTTATATTATTTGTATATTGGAATATATTTTAAAGATATATAGAATAAATTTTTTAATAACAAAAATATATGCTCTTTTCATGGGAATTTATTGACTAGGAGTATTTAAAATTATATAATAATACCATTGATACGATATATAGAAGAATTTTAGGAGGAAATTTAATTATGGGAATGAGCTTAACCTATAAAATTTTAAGTAATAATTTAATAAAAGGTGAGTTAAAAGCAGGAAATGAAATTGCTGTCAGGGTTCACCAGACTTTGACACAGGATTCTACAGGAACAATGGCATATCTGCAGCTAAATTCAATGAATATAGAAGATGTTGCAACAGAAGTTTCTGTAGCCTATGTAGATCATAATATGCTACAATCAAGCTTTGAAAATGCAGATGATCATGAATTCATAAAGACATCTGCCGCAAGACATAACATCGTTTTTTCAAAGCCTGGAAATGGAATATGTCACAGGCTTCATCTTGAAAAATTTGGAAAACCTGGAAAAATACTGATTGGTTCTGACAGTCATACTCCTACAGGAGGAGGACTTGGAATGATTGCGATAGGAGCAGGGGGACTTGATGTTGCCATAGGAATGGCAAGAGGGCTTTACTACTTAAAGGCTCCAAAAGTTTATAACATTGAGCTGAAGGGAAAACTTCAGCCATGGGTGTCTGCAAAGGATATAATCCTTCATGTTTTAAGAAAACTTACAGTTAAAGGTGGAGTAGGCTATGTAATGGAATATACAGGAGAAGGGATAAACTGTCTTTCAGTGGAGGACAGGGCTACCATTACAAATATGGGGGCTGAACTTGGAGCGACTACTTCCATATTTCCAAGTGATGAACTGACAAGGGACTTTTTCATAAAACAGTCAAGAGAGGAAGATTATATCGAAATGCTTCCTGACGAAGATGCAGAATATGATGAAAAGTTAGTTGTAAATCTGGATGAACTTGTACCTCTTGCGGCTTTTCCGCACAGTCCGGACAATGTTCATGAAATACCTGAAGAAAAGATTAAGGTAGATCAGATAGCAATCGGTTCGTGTACTAACTCTTCCTATTCGGATTTTATGAAACTGGCGGCCATTCTGGATGGAAAAAGTGTACATCCTGATGTGAGT
>CAJPML010000176.1 GCA_905371725.1 Leptotrichia sp. oral taxon 215 | reverse complement strand
TTCCTATATTACCTGCTATCAGTCTGTTATTTTCTATCATAACAGTTAAAATTGATATATTTTTTATCCTGTCTCTATTTTCAGGTGTATTTGTCCATAATTTCTTTACAGCCTCATTTAAAAATTTATTTATATTTTCAACTGAAATACTGTCATTTTTTAAATATTCCTCCACTATTTTTTCTACTGCCATTTTAGCCAGATTTTTTTTAAAATTATCAACTTTTGACATACACCACAAACCCTTGTTTTCACTTGGAAGAAAAGCTGAAAAAGTATTTTTTTCAGCCATTTTTTCATACTCTTCAAAAAAGAAAGTAGTATACTTATTTCCTATTTCCAATATTTTTTCCTCCCGATTTATTTTCTTACCTCCAGAATTGCCACCATTTTTTGCTGGATTTTTTCTGGATTTTCTTTAATTTTTTATCTATTCTCTGTTCATCTTCTGTACTTACATCTGATAACTTCATATTTTCTCTGGCCTGTTCATATTTCTTTTCAGCTTCTTTCCAGTTTTTATTTCCTGATTCCCTGTCTCCTTCTTCTTCATACAGGAAAGCTTCTGATCTTTTCATTTTTCTTTCTAAAAATTCCAGTTTTAGCTGATTATTAAAATTGCCTTCATTTTTTAAAGATTCAAAAAGTTTCTTTGATTCCTCATATTTCAAAATACTTTCTGAATATCTTTTCAGAACATACATCTGATCTCCCTGTATTTCAAAATTAGTTGCACTCTCAATATCTCTTGATATTTTTTCCCTCTTTATTCTTTCCTGTTCTATTTCTTCTTCCTTTAACTGAATTTCCAGTCTTGACTTTTCAGATTGACGAATAAGCTGTTTTTCCTTTTCACTTTCATATTTTATAAACTCCTGAGTCTGATTTATGAATTTATCTACATTATTTACATTATTACTATCCTTAAGTTCCTGATACATTGTTTTTGCTTTTGTCAAAAGTGACAAGGCTTCTGAAGGATTATTTGCCGTTATCTGATTCAAACCCTCCTGTACCATATTATTTGCCGTCTGCAGCTTTGCCATCTGTCTGGAATTCAGTTCCTGTATTTTATTATCTATTTCCTGAGTTTTTACAGTATCTCCAAGAATCTGATACGTTTCCCTTGCCTGATAATATGCCTCCCTAGACATATCCGTATCTGACTGTGACAAAGTATCTCCCCTGTTTTCAGCCAATAAGGCCCCATTATATGACTGTTTTTCCTTATCATTTATTTCCCTTATTTTTCCTTCCATACTAGAAACGTAATCTGCTCTTCCATTTGCTAAATATATATCTGAAGCCATTTTATAATTTTCTTTGGCTAAATTATAATTTCCTGAGACGAAGGCTGTATCACCTGTCATTTCGAGATTTTTTGCCTCCTTTAGTTTTGAAGTTGCATTTATTCTGCCATTTATTTCTGACAGAACATCTTCTGTATTCAATTCATCCCTCTTATATGTACTTTGTTCCAAATTATATTTTGCTTCCTGATATTTTTTTGAAGCCTCTTCATAATTTCCATTATTAAAAAGCTCATTTCCCTCTCTTATATCACTGAAAACCTTTTTTAATTTTTCTGTATCCTTTATTTTACTTTTTGTCTCCTCTATTTTTTTATCCATTTCTTTTCTTCGTGCATCTGCATTTAAAAAAAATCCTATTATGCCCCTGCTTTCTGGTTTTAATTTTTCATATTCTCCTATAACCAGCTCCAATTCCTTTACTGAATTATCAAAATTTTTCTTTATAAGTTCTTCATCCGCATGCTGTTCATAAGTTGTTACCTTATTCATAATATCCTTCTGTTTCTTTACTTGCCATAATGTTAAAGTTAAAATTATAATAACACTCAGTATTACTGCTACCGCAATTTTCATAAAAAATTTCCTGTTATCTTTTTCCATTGATAGAGGTTCCGCAACAGCTTCAATACTCACTGCAGCGAAAGTATAGTTTTCAACATCATCTCTTAAAGTTGCCATTACCTTTTTTTCAAGGGAAACCAACCATTTTCTGCTTTCATCATATCTTGAAAGCTCTACTTCCATTTCTTTTTCATCAACATTTTCCCAAAACCCCATTGTCGTAAGGCAAAAAACATCTTTTTCCTGCAATGTTATAGGAGTTTTCAATATATTAGGTTTTATTTTCCCATAATCCCCTATTGCCTGAAGTAAATCATTTCTCTGTCTATGATATTTCAAATCCCCCGTATTTAGAGCTCCTTCTTCTACAAGCAGCTGAGCAACAGTATCATCACTGCTCTGTGACAGTACATATCCATTTCTCAAATGATAGAATCTAGTATTTCCAATATTTCCATATAACAATGCATTATAATTGCTTATTACAACTAGAAAAGAAGTATGCATCAATGAATATCTCTCTGTTTCAGCCTGTTTTTCCCTTACTTTTAAGTTTACATATGATATTATTTCACTAATGATTTCTGTATTAAATTTTGGGTACATCATAAAATATTCTATTGCAGATTCCACTGCTAATCTGGCTGCCAAATCTGCCCCTTCTTCCTCATCAAAACCATCTGCCACTGCCCATATGGCATAATTATCTAACTGAACATATCCAAAATAGTCATTATTTTTATTTTTTGTACCTGCTTCACTGAAGAAAACTGTAGTAAATTTTGCTTCATTTTTTCTCGTTTAACCCGCTCCTGATTTCCCTTTTATAATACCTCTTTATCTGATTTTGATTTTTCCTTGTTCCAGTCAAAGTTTTCCCCGCATAAATTCACAAAAATAAACTTGCTTTCTCCTATTTCAATTAAATTATATGCCTTTAATTCCCTTGTATCATATAATGCTTCATTATCTATATATATAAGACCGTTCGCCTGACCTGGTGTTATCATAAAAATTCTTTTTTTAGGATTGTAGCTTATTGAACAGTGATTTTTTCTTGAAATTGAATTGTCTCCTGTCAGCTGAATATCCATATCATCTCCACGTCCAATGAAATTCCTTTCACTGACTATCCGGAAATCTTTTCCCTTTTCTGCCCCTTCAATACATGTCAGCCAGCCAACAACCGGATCAATATTTACATCTTTTGACCAGTAGGCCATAGTTTTGTCATCATCTTCCATTTCTTCAACCAGATTTATTTTATCTTCCTTTATTTCCATATCCAATCCTTCAGATTTACAGTATGGACATGTGGCATATCTTGAAACATCATACATATGACCATTTTTACATCTATCTAATTTCATTGCTTTCCCCCATTTTTTTAGACTCTTATATTCTATTCATCATTTTAATAACAACTTTGTCGTAGCTAAATATATAATGTCTCCTGATTCCACTTTTACAGGCATATTCTTTTTAAGTTTAACTTTCCTCTTATCCTTTATTCTTTCAATTCCACTTCCATTCTGTGAACCTAGATCCTCATAGTACCAGAGACCATTGACCCTGTTTAATATCCCATGTGCCCTGCTCACAAGATTCCCGTACATAGCCTCTCCAACATCAATATCAACTTTATTTCTAGGAGTTTTTTTTCCTAATAACAAAGAAGTTGCTCTTCCTATTTTCCAGACTTTAATGTCATAATCATCAGAATTTTTTAATATTATATTTTCCAGCTGACTTTTTTCAAGTTCTTCAATATCTTTGACCTTTTCTAAAAATACATCATGTTCTCTTGTTCTTTCATTTTTTATTTCCCTTATTTCATTTTCTATATTTGTTTTCTCATTAAACCTCTCTACAATAAGCAGATATAATGTTATCGCTATGAATATAAAAATTGAAACATACATACTTTTTATAGAATATCCAGAAAAATGAATATATACAAAAGTCATAA
>CAJPML010000175.1 GCA_905371725.1 Leptotrichia sp. oral taxon 215 | reverse complement strand
GGTTTATCTTTTTAAGATCATTTTTCTGGTCATTTAATTTAGTCATAGCATTTCTTATATGGGGTGATTTTGACAATAGCATCACTTCATCATTTAGAATAATTATAGGTCTTTTAGGAATTGGATACATTTTATTCTTTAATGAAAAATCAATAAACAAAAAAGCGGAGGAAAAAAATGAAAAGGAAACTAATTAGAATAATGTTAATGCTAGCATTAGTATCTTTTACAGTAAATAATGCTTATTCTTATAATGTGTTTGGGAAAATAATAAAACCAAAATCAGATAAAGCTGATAATACAAATGATTCTCAAGATACGAATAACAAAAGTAATAGTGGAAATTCAGACAAAGTTTCAGGAACTAGAACTATAAGCAATTCAGCAGGAAGTATAACACTTGACTCTCAATATAATTCTGTAGGCCAAAATTACAGGGAAAGATTTATTATACTTCATTATACTGCCCTGAATAGAGATAAATCTCTGAGTGCTCTTACAAAAAATGAAGTAAGTGCTCACTTTTTAGTATCAGATGATAAAAATGATCCTGTTTTTGCATTAGTACCTGAAGGAAAAAGAGCATGGCATGCGGGGGATAGTGAATGGAAAAATTCAAAAAATCTTAATGACAGCTCACTGGGGATAGAAATAGTTAATGATGGAGATGCTTCTGGACATTTTGTTTCATATAAAACTTTTCAGATAAAAAATGTAGCTGTTCTTGTAAAATATTTGGCTGAAAAATATGAAATTCCAGCGACAAATATATTAGGACATTCTGATATAGCTCCTCAGAGAAAATCTGATCCAGGACCATTATTTCCATGGAAAGAATTATATACTAAACATAATATAGGAATGTGGTATGATGAAGCGACAAAACAATCTTATGAAAGTCAATATTCTTCAGGATTAAGTAGTATACCCGTTTCAGAAATGCAGAAGGAGCTTAAAAAATTTGGTTATTCAATAAATATAAGTGATCAGTGGGATAAACAGGCTAAAAATGTTGTAAGAGCTTTTCAGCATCACTTTAGACCTTCAAAATATGATGGAGTTATGGATGTTGAAACATATTCCATATTAAAGGCATTAAATGAAAAATACAATAAGAAATAGAAAAAATAGAATATAGAAAGAGCTTAATTTATACATTTTATTTTAAGCTTTTTCTGTTAAAAAATTACAAATAATGAAAGGAGAGTAATAACTCAGATTAAAATAAAAAATTAAAGTATAGAGTTATTAAGCAGTTATGAAATTTTCAAATAGAATTTTAGGAATGCAGTATTCGCCAATAAGAAAGCTAGTTCCACTTATTGATAAAGCAAAAAAAGATGGGGTGACAGTGTACGAACTTCATATTGGACAGCCGGATGTAAAAACTCCGGATACATTTTTTGAAGGATTGAATAATTTTAAGGAAAAAATTGTAAAATATGCTAATTCTGCGGGAATACTAGAATTAAGAGAATCCTTTTCAAAATCATATGAAAAAAGCGGTATTGATATAACTCCTGATGAAATGCTTATTACTCATGGGGGAAGTGAGGCTATACAGATAGCATTACAGACTATATGTAATCCAGGAGATGAAGTATTAATTCCTGAACCATATTACACAAACTATGAAAGTTTTTTAAAAACTGCTGAAGCAGTTTTAGTACCGATTGAAACCGTAATTGAAAATCATTATCACTTACCTGCAAAGGAAGAAATTGAAAAACTTATAACACCACGTACAAGAGCAATAATGTTTTCAAACCCAAGTAATCCTACAGGAATAGTTTTTACAGCAGAAGAAGTTGAAATTATTAAGGAAATTGCAATAAAGCATGACCTTTATATTATTTCTGATGAAGTATACAGACAGTTTATATATGATGAAGAAATTGAATACCAGTCATTTATGACAATACCTGAAATAAGTGATAGGACTATATTGATAGACAGTATTTCCAAACACTACAGTGCATGTGGTGCAAGAATAGGTGTTCTGGCTTCAAAAAATAAGGAATTTATTGCTCAAGCATTGAAACTTTGTCAGGCAAGGCTGTCAGTTTCTACGATAGAACAGATTGCAAGTTCAAACCTGATTAACACACTGGATACATATATAGATAATGTCAGGCTTGAATACAAAGTAAGAAGAGATCTTATGTACAATCATCTGAAGGAAATACCTGGAATTGTTTCATTTAAGCCGAGCAGTGCCTTTTATATTGTTGCGGAACTTCCTGTTGACAATATAGAAAATTTTATTAAATGGTTACTGACAGAATTCAGATATAAAAATCAGACATTGTCTTTTGCAACGGGGCCGGGATTCTATTCACAGGAAGGAAAAGGTACAAAAGAAGCGAGATTCTCTTTCTGTACGCATAACCTGACTGAAATAGAAAATGGAATGAAAGTTCTAAAAAGAGCATTGGAAGCATACAATAACAGATAAATTTTAAGGAATGATATAGATTTGATAGAAAAAAATATAAAAGATGCAAAAGAAATTCTGGAAAGAATGAATCCAAACCAGAAAATAAATTATCATACAATATTGACTAAACTGGTCGATGACTGGAAAAAAAGCGAAGTAAGGCCCAAAATACTTATTCACAGCTGTTGTGCGCCATGCAGTACATACACTCTTGAATTTCTTTCAGAATATGCTGATGTTACTGTACTTTTTGCCAATTCCAATATTCATCCTAAAGCTGAATATGAAAAAAGAGCGCTTGTGCAGAAGGAATTTATTGATAACTTTAATGAAAAAACGGGAAATAAAGTAGGATTTATTGAAGATGAATATAATCCTGCGAGTTTTTTTCAGAAGGTAAAAGGACTGGAAGAGGAAAAAGAGGGTGGTGCCAGATGTACTTCGTGTTTTCAGATGAGGCTTGATATTGTTGCAAAGAAAGCTCAGGATTTGGGTTATGACTATTTTGGAAGTGCACTTACGCTAAGTCCTAAGAAAAATAGCCAGCTGATTAATACACTTGGTCTTGAAATACAGGAAATATTTGATGTGAAATATCTGCCTTCAGATTTTAAGAAAAATAACGGATATAGCCGTTCAATTGAAATGTGCAAGGAATATGACGTTTACAGACAGTGCTACTGTGGATGCATTTTTGCTGCAATGGATCAGGGGATAGATTTAAATGAATATAAATAGAAATAAAAGAAACTATAGTACTATAACTGAATAAAAAAATTGAATTAATTTACTTTATAAGGATTGATTTCTAAATAGGAGTCATTCCTTTATTTTTTGATTTTCTTAGTTTTTAAAGTATTCTATATCTTTTTAAAATTTTTCAGTTAATTTTCAGGTTTATTTGCTAAAATAGGTTTATCCAAAAAAGAAGGAGAAAATTTATGAAAAAATAAGCAGGGAAATTATCTGTATTAATTACAGCTGGATTGATGTTATGCATTTTAAATGGATTTTCAATAACAATAGCTACTAAAGAATATATTTGCCCAGTAGGGAATGAGAAGTTTACAGCAGGTATTAATTTACCACAACAATGTCCAGAAAATAAATTTGTAATGTTCAAGGAAAATTTTACAAAAGAGGAGTTGCAGAGATATAAGAAGATAATAAGTTCAAAAGAATATAAGACTATTCCTAAAAATTCTCCTAAAGAATACTATTTAGGAAGATTTTATGAAATGGCAGGAGGATTTTCAGATAAAGAAATAGGGGAAGCATATTATAAAGCCTATATTGAACACATTAATAGAAATATTCAGAATAATGATACTTTAAAAGAGAGTCTGACAAAAGGGATAAATTACCTTGAAAAATCATTGTCTTCAGGAAAAAAAGATGATTTTCCATCGAGTTTAGCTTACTTGTATATTAGTAACAGAGAGTATAAT
>CAJPML010000174.1 GCA_905371725.1 Leptotrichia sp. oral taxon 215 | reverse complement strand
TAAATAAAATCATTTCTGAAAGGCAGGCAAGTGGAACAAATGCGAAACAAATAGCCAAGGAGGTCAGGGAAAATGTAAAAGAAATGACAAAGAGTAGGACTTTAACAATTGCAAGGACAGAAACGGCTAAGGCAAGTGGATATTCTATGCACGAACTAGCTAAAGAGACACTTGTAAATACTAAAGTATGGATGCATTCAGGTGGTGGTGCAACGGACAGAAAATCACATTTAGATATGAATGGCGAAGAAAGAAAAATAGATGAAGCATTTTCAAACGGTCTGATGTATGCACATGATCCTGATGCGGAAGCTGGAGATGTAATAAACTGTTATTGCGTTACAACGTATAAATTTAAAGTATAGGAGAAAATAATGCCAAAAGGAATATTTCAAAAAGACATAGGAACAATCATAGAAAAGTCTGACATGGAAAAAGGAATTATTGAGGGAATACTTACAAAAGGTAAAGTTTTAGATAGTTATGGAGACTTTTTTTTGGAAGAGTCAATTAATAATTTCAAAACTAAAGATAATTCCAGAACAGCCTTTTTATTGCATCAACATAAAAAAGACAGTGAATTGGGAGTGATGGAGTTATGGGCTGAAAACGGAGATTTGAAATTTAAAGCCAAGTTGGACTTAGAAAAAGACGATAATGGAAATTATCTGAATAAAGAAGCCGCTAAAATATATTCGCTCATGAAATTAGGAGCGAAATATGACATGTCGGTGGGTGGTAGAATTCTGAAAGGCGAAACTGGGTATATTGAAACTGAAAAAGGTCAAGTTAGAGCTTTTCTTATAAAGGAATTTGAAGTTTGGGAAGGCTCAATGGTTATCAAAGGAGCTGTTCCGGGAAGTAATGTAACAACATTTAAAAATTTAGGAGGTAATGAAAATATGAATAGAGAAGAAATTTTAAAATTATTTGGAGAATATGAGGAAAGTGTAAAGAAACAAATTACATCAATTGAAGAAGCTTTGAAAAAGGAAGATTTAAGCGAAGAAGTGAAAAAGCAGCTGGAAGGTGTTAAAGGTGATTTTGAAAAATCATTGAAAGACTACAAAGAAGGCTTTGAAAAATCAATAGAGGATAAATTGAATGAATTTGCAAAAGAATATGCTGGAATTCAGGAAACAAAAAAAGAACTAAATGAAGCTGATCTAGAAAAATCAATATGGGAATTCATGAAAGAAACAAATAGTGATAAAGGATACACAATAAAATCTTTTTCTCAATTCTTAGAAAAAAGAGAAGAAATGGCAAAATCTACAGGAACAACTAATGTTCCACAGGCAATATTGCCATTGTTAAGCAGAACAATTTTAAGAAGAGCTCAGGACACTAAAAACATATGGGCTTATGTTTCAAAATTTTCCATGACTGAAATGTCTACAAAAATACCGAGAGAGCTGTTAGGAACAACAGAAGTTAAATTTATAGGAGAAACAGCAACAAGAGCCGAAACTGCTATAAGCTTACTTGACCAAGTAGAATTAGAGCTACATCAAATATATGCTTTACCGATATTCACTAACAAAATGTTAGCAGGAGATGTTGTAGGATTTGTAGCATTAGTTCTTGAAAGAGTTGCTGAAAACTTTGTTAAAAAGATATCTGAGAAAATACTGTTTGGAAGTGGAACTGCAGAACCTTATGGAATATTAACAAATGCACAAGTTACAGCTAATGCTTTGACATTTGCTGCAGCTGGTAAAGTGGATTATGACACAATAATAGATGCAAAGTACGACCTGAAAGAAGATTATGTTTCAAAAGCTGTAATAATAATGAATAGAAAAACAGCAAAGGAATTCTTTAAATTGAAAGACAACAACGGAAATCCAATATTTGAAGAAGCTTACAAAAATGGGAAGCAGGATTCTCTGTCAGCTCTACCAGTTGTTTATGACGACACATTGCCAGCGTTCAAAAGTGCAAATGTAGGAGATGTAGTTGTGCTGGTCGCAGATATGTCAAGATATTTAGGGGTAACTCATACTGACTACAACATAAGAATTAAAGATGATATCACACAAAAAGGATTTACCGGATATTACTTTGAAACAATGGTAGGTGGAAATGTGTTATTGCCTGAGGCATTTATTCCTGTTAAAAAGAAATAGGTGGTTGCATGAAAGCAATAATAACTGTCGGACAATATGAAAGGCTTACTAATCAAAAACTGGAAGAAAGCAAAAAAGAATTTGTAAAAGTTCTTATAAATGTTGTTTCAGATATGATTGAAAGTCACATAGGATATGACTTAGAAAAGCAAGATAGAACTGAAATAATACAGAAAAACATTAAAATTAATAGGTTTTGGGTTAAATACCCGCCTATTAATTCTGTTATTTCAGTTTTTATAAATGAAAAAGATGTGAAAACAGAGGACTATATCAGCACAACTAAAAAGATAGAATTAACGGATTACTTCTGTTCAGGGTGTAATAACTGTACTTTTACTAAAGAAGATAAGATAGTCCTTAAATACAATTCCGGATTTACATTCGGAGACAACGGAGATGTTCCGTATGATTTGCAATATTACGTGGCAATGATGATAAGAGATTTAATGTTATTGCAAGAAGATCCTGACATGCAGAAATACAGTAATTATAAAATCAATGATATTGCATATACGTATAAGGATAATCGTATTTTTAACACATTTATCATACCAATACTGAAAGGATTGCTGATGTAATGGGAATATCAATTGAATTTAAGCTTGACGAATATAACAAGGCGAAAGAAGTCTTTAAATATTTGACAAGTCATAAGTTGAAAATAGGATTTACAGGAAGTGAAAGTGGAGCGAAGGGAACTAAAGTTTCTGAATACGCTTTTTATGTAGAATTTGGAAGAGGAAAAGGTAATGTTCCAAGACCTTTTTTTTCAAATGCTACTAAGGATATAGAAAACTATTTAGACACAACATTGAAATCACTTGTAATGGAAGCAATTAAAAGTGGTGCAAGTGGAGAAATGGTGCTAAATACAATAGGTGTTGAAACAGTCAGATTAATTCAGGAGAGCATTTTAAAAGGTGGCTTTGCTGCAAACAAAGAAAGCACTTTAAAAAGAAAAAAAGGAACTAAACCGATTATTGACACAGGAACAATGCTTAATTCGGTAAGATTTGAAATAGAGTAGGTGAATTATGGATAACGTGAAAATTCCTGAAAGATTTTTTAAGGAATTAAAAATAAAAAACAGCGTTCCTCGTTGGGAAGACGGTGAAAGAATAGTAGAAGGAAAAGACATTACTTTCAAGGGAGCATTATTTGACTTAAGTCATTCAGACTACATTAAATTTCAGTCACAGGATACAACTTTGGGTTTTGAGGATAGAAAATTATATGTGAAAGAAAATGTTGAAATAGACTTAAAAACGGAAGTTATAGACCATTTAGGGAACAAATTCAGGGTTGTAGGAAAAGAAGACTATAGGCAGAATGGACATGCTAACTTGATAATCTGCTATTTAGAGAGGTTAAAAGATGGAATTGATAGAGAAGTTTAGGAAACTGTTAAATAGTTTCAGCAACAAAAAATGGCAAATTATAGCAGGAGAAATGCTTGCAGAAACTCCAAATTATCCATTTATTGAAATGTTTGTTATCAATTTAACTCCTGATTTTTATAATCAGAGTGTTGAAGTTGTGAAAAAAGAAAATGAAACATTAACAGAGCAGAATATAAAGACTTATAACTCAACACTGCAATTTAATTGCAGACATAAAACCATGATGGAAGCTGTAGAACTGGCAAATAATTTATTCAGAATTATCAATTTTGAAAAAAGGAACGTGATTAATAACAATGGTTTTGGAATAAAACGGATGTCTTTTATTAGAAATTTGAATTTTATTGAAGCTGGAA
>CAJPML010000173.1 GCA_905371725.1 Leptotrichia sp. oral taxon 215 | reverse complement strand
GCGAGTTTTTGACTTTTCCTTAATGAATGACTGTTTTATATAAGTAAAATTTTAGCAAATGAATAAATATAGTTTTCATATATTGCATTTATATTTTTGCTATTTTGAGACAGACCCGAATTTTGACTTTTTCTTTATGAATGACTGTTTTGTATAAGTGAAATTTTAGTAAATGAATAAATATAGTTTTCATATAATTTATTTTCAAATTTTGAGACAGTCTCTCTTACTGTACTATTATTAAAGAACTTTATCCATAAAATATCTTATCTGAAGCTGCCACCAGTTCCAGTCGTGTGCAACATCATATCCCCAGAAATCCACCCATGCAGGAACATTTTTTCCCTTCAGGATGGCATCCATCTCGTGATTACTTGGCAGAAGCTCTTCTTCCCATGCTCCCTGACCTATACAAAGTATAATTTTTTTGTTTCTGTAAATATCCAGATAATAGTGATCTTCAGGCATATTTCTTAAAAAATGTACTGGCGAATTATTATAAACCAAATCATCCATATAACTTCCGAAGAACATGGAAGCATCGAAAGCTCCGCTTAATGCAATCAATGTTTCAAATAAATCGGGTTTACGGAAAAAAGAAATTCCGGCATGAGTTCCTCCCATACTGCATCCTGTCACTATAAGGTCATTTCTTCCAGTGTAGTTCTGAATAAATGGAACTATTTCATTTGTAATGTAGTTAAACCATTTTTCCTGCATTTCAGCCCTGTATCTTGGATTTCCTTCCTTATCTGACCAGCTTTCCCTGTCAACACTGTCTACACAGAAAAGTCTCAATTTTCCCTGTTCTATATAATCTGACAAAGTTTCCACCATTTTAAAATTCTCATAATCTGTAAATTTTCCATCCTGTGGTGGAAATACAAGGCAAGGTTTTCCGTCATGTCCATATACCTTAAATTCCATTTCCCTGTCTAAATATTTACTGTATTCTTTTCTACATTCAGTATACATTACTCACTTCCTTCAATTATATTTTTATTAAACTGTTTCATGAACAAATTTTATAAATTCATCCATTACTTCCTTATCCTTAAATTTTGCTGTATACATTCTATTCCCCATGGCCGCCGAATAAAGATCCGGCATTCTTTCATACATAAGAATAGCCTCTCCGTATCTTCCAAGGACTTCCTCATCAGAGTATCTGTAGTTCTTTTCGTCACGTCTGCTTACATATATGCAGAAATTTCTCTCCATATGTTCATTCAGGGAAGTATTTACAATTTTTCCGTAAGTAACCATGTCTGCCCATATCTGATACACATCTGTATTATTGGCATAATTGTACATGTTAGGAGTATATCCTCCTGCTGGACGCATATTTACCTCAAGTCCTATATAGTCACCTTTTTTCCCAAGTCCTTTTCTGTCTTCAAGCAGTTTAAAGAACTCCATATGAACAAATCTGCTTTTAACTCCAAATCCTTTGATTGTACGTCTTCCGGCGTCAATCAGTTCAGGCGGAAGCTGTTTTCTTACATAGTAATACAAATCAAGCCCTTCATTTACAATATCCATAATTGTAGGCTCCCAAGTAATTCCTGTTTCAAAAATAGGATTTCCTTCAGCATCGACAATCGCATCATAGGAAACAAGATCTCCGAAAACATACTCTTCCATTATATAAGGAACAGCAGGAACATTTTTGTAAAATTCTTTCAATTCCTGGTCATTTCTTATTCTGTAAGTATTACTTGCCCCTACTCCATTATCTGGTTTTACTACAACAGGATATCCAACTTTTTTTATAAATTTTTCTGCTTCTTCTAAAGTTGAAACCATATGATACGCTGCAGTAGAAATTCCTCCTTTTTTATAGGAACTTTTCATGGCTGACTTTTCTTTAATGTTTTGTATTTTATCAGTTTTAATTCCTGTGTTTATATTAAAATCAGTACGCAATTTTGCATCCTGTTCAAGCCAGTACTCATTATTTGATTCCAGCCAGTCTATTTTTCCATATTTAAAAGTAAAATATCCGACTGCTTTCAAAACTTCATCATAATTTTCCAGAGAAGATACTCTGTAATATTCCGTCAATGCATTTTTCAATTTTTCATCAAGTTCATCATATTCAACATCTGCAATCCCCAATACAGTTACCCCATTTTGTTTTAATCTGTCACAGAATTCCCAGTTTGTTTTTGGAAATTGTGGTGAAATATAAACAAAATTCATATTCTCTCATCTCCTTCACACGTTACTATTGACAAATTATAGCATAGATTAAAATTATTTTGAAGAATATCTTTTTCTTCAGAAAACTCTCTCTATATTGTCAAATCTAAATAATGTGCCCATTTTATCTGGCTAAGTCTTTTCAGCTCTTCCAGTGATTCCCTGCTCACTTCACTATCTACTGTAAGCAGCATAATAGCACTGTTTTCACGTCTTCCTACATTCATTGTTGCAATATTTATATTTTCCTTACCTAGAGTTGCCCCTACAGCTCCGATAACTCCCGGAACATCATCATTTCCAAGATAAATCATATTGTCAGAAATTGCCATATCCATATTATAGTTTTTCAGGCTAATAATTCTTTCCTCATTGTTCATTCCGATTGTACCGACAACATTGACTTTCTTTCCATCCTCATTATTTATAATAAATTCAATTGCTGAAGAATAATTTTCATATTTATGATCTTTTTTGTTTATTGAAATATTAATTTCTCTTTTTTCAGCAAGGGACTTTGAATTGATATAGTTTACTTCTTCCTTCAGTACAGGCTCCAGAATACCTTTTATTGCAGTAGAATCCACAAGTGCAGTTTCCTGTTCCGCAATTTCTCCATAGTAGTTAATTGCAATATTTGTAATTGGGGCCTTTTCAATTTGGAAATAAATTTTCCCGAGCTTTTCAGCAAGATTTATGAAAGGCTTTACTATAAGGAATTCTTCTCTTCCTATTGAAGGAAGATTAACTGCCGTTTCCACTATTTCGCCACGAAGTCCGTTCAGAACCTGTCTGACTACCTGTGTTCCGACATTTCTCTGAGCCTCATAAGTTGTTGCACCTATGTGCGGTGTGGCAACTGCATTTTCAAATTCATAAAGTATACATTCAGAACGTGGTTCTACAGTATGTACATCATATCCAAAACTTGCAATTTTACCATTTTTAAGCCCTTCAGCCACCACTTCTTCATTGAAAAGACCTCCACGTGCTGCATTTACAAGTCTTACTCCATCTCTTAACTTATGAATATTTTCAGCATTTATCATATTCACTGTCTCTTTTGTTTTTGGAGTATGAATTGTTATAATATCAGATTTTTCAAGGAGTTCATCCAAAGTTTCAACTTTCTTACATCCATTTCTTTTAAAAATTTCATCTGAAATATACGGATCATAAGCAATAAGATTCATTCCAAAAGCTTTCATTCTTTTGGCCACTAGGCTTCCTATTCTCCCAAGTCCAATAATACCGAGCGTTTTTTCAAAAAGCTCACTTCCTACAAATATTTCCCTTTCCCATTTACCACTTTTTATATAGTTATTTGCCGCAACTATATTTCTTGCTGATGCAAGCATAAGCCCAATTGCAATTTCACAGGCTGAAACAGTATTACTATCAGGCGTATTTGCTACTATTACTCCATGCGCAGTCGCTTCAGGAATATTTATATTATCTGTTCCATTTCCTGCACGTCCTACTATTTTCAATTTTTTTGCCTTATCTAGCAGTTCCTTGTCAACCTTTATAACACTTCGTACAATAAGGGCATCATATTCATGAATAATATCTAGAATTTCTTCCCTTGAAATTCCCACCTTCACATCTACTTCTACATCATCTGATTTCAGCAATCCTGCAATAGCTTCATCATCAATGTACTCTCCTACTAATACTTTATACATTAC
>CAJPML010000172.1 GCA_905371725.1 Leptotrichia sp. oral taxon 215 | reverse complement strand
AGATAAATACGACTATGTAATAAAATATTTGACAAGCTTCATTTTTATCATATATATATTTACAAAATTTATATTTGGACAGCTGGATTTTTATGCAGAACGTTTCAGGCTAAAAGATATTTTCATAAATTTTGGAATTAATATTGTCTTTTCGATAACTCTGTATGCCTTTTGGAAACGTTTTGACATTTTCAATATGTTTGCGCTGCTGTTCCTGTTTCAAGTGATTTTCAGAAGAATAGTATGCTCGCTCTACATGAAGAAGAAAAATGTGCTCATATTTGGGTCAAATCATATAGAAAATAATATTCAGGAGGACATTATAAGATCCCTTGACTATAATTATGTCGGATATATCTCCAACAACAAAAGCAGAGCGACAGAATATCTTATTGGAAGTTACGAACAGATGGAGGAAATTATTTACCAAAAAAAAATTGATATTCTTGTAATTGTAAAAGATATAAAAAGCCCTGGCTTTAAAAAATATATGAAACGCATTTTCGACTTGAAGATAAATGGGCTTAAAATAATGAATTATGAAGAATTTAATGAAGATATCCAAAAAAAAATTGATATAAATAAAATAAACGAGGAGTGGCTTCTCCAGTCGAACGGATTTGACATTCTAAATAACGAAGTGCAAAGGAATATAAAGCGCGGGATGGACTTGATGCTTGCACTGATATTGATGGTTATTCTTTCTCCGCTTGCGTTAATAGTTTCAATAATTATTAAACTGGAATCAAAAGGTCCTGTCATATTCAAGCAGATGCGCATAGGTGAAAATATGCGTCCCTTCAAGGTATATAAGTTTCGAAGCATGAGGCTCCATGATCCGGAAAAATATTCAAAATACACTTTGGATAACGACAGCAGAGTTACCAGGTTCGGCAAGTTTATAAGAAAAACAAGAATTGACGAGCTTCCACAGCTCTGGAACATATTGAAGGGTACGATGAGCTTTGTTGGTCCGCGTCCTGAATGGGATATTCTTGCAAAAGATTACGCAAGGCAAATAAATTATTATAACCTTAGGCATCTTATAAAACCTGGAATAACAGGCTGGGCTCAAGTGATGTTTCCGTATGGGGAAAGCTTAGATGACGCAAAAAAAAAGCTGGAATATGATTTGTATTATTTAAAACATCAGGATTTTATACTTGATGTGCTTGTTGTCGCAAAAACGGCAAAAGCTGTATTTTTTGGAAAAGGAAAATAAACTAAATTTCGAGGAGGATTCTCATGAAAGGAATTATTTTAGCTGGAGGAAGCGGAACTAGGCTGTATCCTCTGACAAAGTCGATTTCAAAACAGATTATGCCGATTTATGATAAGCCAATGATTTATTATCCTTTATCTGTGCTTATGCTTGCAAATATAAAGGATATTTTGATAATTTCTACACCAAGGGATTTACCGTTGTTCCGAGAACTTTTAGGTAATGGAAGCGATTTGGGAATAAATCTGGAATATAAGATTCAAGAAAATCCAAATGGACTTGCAGAAGCATTTTTAATTGGCGAAGAATTTATTGGTAATGATAATGTGGCTCTAATTCTGGGCGATAATATATTTTATGGAAGTGGATTTACAGGTCTGGTTGAAGAATCTGCAAAGTTAAAAGAAGGAGCAATAATATTTGGATATCCTGTAAAGGATCCTAGAGCTTATGGAGTAGTTGAATTTGATGAAAACGGAAAAGCTATCTCTTTGGAGGAAAAGCCTGAAAATCCAAAATCAAATTATGCAATTCCAGGACTCTACTTCTACGATAACACAGTAATTCAAAAAGCTAAAACTATAAAGCCTTCCGCAAGAGGCGAACTTGAAATCACAGCCGTAAACGAGCTGTATCTTTCTGAAGGCAAGCTGAATGTAAAAAATTTAGGAAGAGGGATTGCATGGCTTGATACAGGGACTCACGAAGCACTGCTGGAAGCCGCTAATTACGTGGAAGCTATCCAAAAGCGACAAGGATTTTACGTCGCATGTCTTGAAGAAATAGCCTACACTAAAAAATGGATAACCAAAAAGCAGCTGGAAAAACTGGCAGAACCAATGCTAAAGACAGAATATGGGCAATATTTGCTGAGCTTAGGGTAATCCATGTTTATAAATCATAGAAAGTGAAAGTGAGAAGTTAATGGAGTTATTTAAATATAAAGATCTTATAAAAGAATTAGTTGTTAGGGACATAAAAGTAAAATATAAAAAATCAGTTTTGGGGATATTATGGAGTATTTTAAATCCCCTTTTAATGATGATAGTTCTATCGATTGTTTTTTCGGAAATTTTTAAATCTTCAACTAAAAATTTCCCTCTGTATCTCATTACTGGGCAGGTAATTTTTAATTTTTTTTCAGAATCTACTAATATGTCTATGATGTCAATACTTGGAAATGGAGGTCTTATAAAAAAGGTTTATCTGCCTAAGTATATTTTTCCACTTTCTAAAACCTTATTTGGATTAGTAAATTTAATTTTTTCTTTAATCGCGGTATTTATAGTTATTTTGTTTACAAAACAGAAAATAGGAATATCAAGTTTTTTTATTCCTTTATTATTTATATACGTTACCATATTTAGTTTAGGGATAGGATTCATCCTTTCAAGTACGGCAGTATTTTTTAGGGATATACTTCATCTGTATAGTATTCTATTAATAGTCTGGAATTATCTGACACCAGTTTTTTATTCCAATTTTACTTATTTTTTCTAAAAATTCATAATGTTTTGATATATCCTGAAGATGTGTTATCGAATTGTGAACAAATCCATTTCTCCAAGCTAAATGAATGCACGCATCAATGTCTTTAAACTTTTCTAAATGCTCGTCTATATTTTCAAATAAATTAACAACTAGTTTTTCAGCTCTTTCATCAACTTTATCTAAATTAATATCTGTTGCTAGAACATCATTTTTGTTATCTAATAGCCACTTTACAACATTTTTTCCAATATAACCATTAGCTCCTGTTACCAGTATCTTCATCTCTCCTCCTATAAATTCAACTGTTTTTATATTCACTGCATATTTCTTTTGTTAAGCCTATTTTTTTAATACTTCCATTTTCAAGCCAAACTACCCTGTTACACATTTTCTCTATCTGATCTAATGAGTGGGACACCATAAGTACTGTTACCCCATCTTTCATCATGGATTTTATTTTATTTAAACTTTTTTCTTGAAATTTAAAATCTCCAACCGATAAAATTTCGTCTACTATCAAAATATCAGGTTTTACAATCGTAGATATTGCAAATCCCAATCTTGCTACCATTCCAGAAGAAAAATTCTTTAATGGAACATCAATAAATTCACTAAGTTCTGCAAAATCAACTATTTCTTCAAAACTTTTATTAATAAATTTTTTACTATATCCTAATATATAACCGTTAAGATATATGTTTTCTCTAGCTGTCAAATCAAAGTCAAACCCTGTTCCCAACTCTATGAGCGGTGATATTTTCCCATTGACTTTCACTGTTCCTGTTGTAGGTTCTATTATTTGAGAAATAATTTTTAAAAGAGTACTTTTTCCTGCTCCATTAAAGCCTACTAAACCTACAACTTCACCTTTTTCTATTTTCATAGTTATATTTTTTAATGCCCAGAACTCCTCATAATGTAATTCATTTTTTATAAATTTTATGATGTATTCCTTAAAAGAAAGTACTTTTTCTTTACTCATATTGTATTTTAAACTAACATTTTTTAATTCAATCATTCATATACCTCGCTTTTATTGTGTGTGCTATATAAACAAAATAAATTTATTTTGATTTTTTCTAAATACCAATATTCCAATTACAAGAGATATTATTGAAACAAAAAAACATATAAAATTTAAATTTAAATCTGGAATTTCATTATACAGCAAAATTTTTCTAAAATACTCTACAT
>CAJPML010000171.1 GCA_905371725.1 Leptotrichia sp. oral taxon 215 | reverse complement strand
TGTCCTATGCCACCAGGGAAACCAGGACATGAAGGAAAAAGAAAAGATGGGAAAAAACCGAAATATTATTATAATGACTATAAAATAAATGTAATAAAACGTAAGACAGATGTTTTAAATTTATTAAGACTAAGTTCAAACTATTATGTATCAGATTTCTTTAAATAATATATTGAGTTTTATTAAGTTATTGAATTTTTTTAGAAATAGCCAGAGTTACAAAAAAATGACATAAATGTAAATAAGATGCAAGTTTAAATTTGTTTAGGAGGAAGTATGAGTGACTACATTTTGGAAATGAAAAACATAAGAAAAGAATTTTTAGGCGGAAAAATAGTCGCTAATGATGATATTACCCTGAAAATAAAAAAAGGTGAGATTCATGCAATAGTTGGAGAGAATGGTGCCGGAAAATCAACTCTTATGAAAATACTGAATGGACTTTATTCACCAACTTCAGGTGAAATATACTACAAGGGAGAAAAAACAGAAATTACAAGTCCTACAGTAGCTGCAAATCTTGGAATTGGGATGGTCTATCAGCATTTTATGCTTATAGATACATTAACTGTAGCTGAAAATATGGTTCTAGGTTTTGAACCAAAGAAAGCAGGAGGAATATTTGACTTGGCAACTGCCAGAAAACAGGTAAAGGAAGTTTCTGAAAAATATGGATTGAATATTGATCCGGATGCAAAAGTTTCTGATCTGTCTGTTGGTATCCATCAGAGAATAGAAATACTAAAGATTCTGTTTAAAGGCGCTGAACTGCTTATATTTGATGAACCTAGTGCAGTACTTACTCCACAGGAAGTTATTGAACTTTATGCCATAATGAGAAATTTGATTAAAGAGGGGAAAACAATAATATTTATAACGCATAAATTGCATGAAGTGTTGGAACTTTCAGATAATATAACAGTTATAAGAAAAGGAAAAGACGTTGGAGGACTAACGAGAGCAGAAGCTACAAAAGAAAAAATAGCAAATATGATGGTTGGAAGAGTTGTCTTGTTTGAAGTGAAGAAACCTGATGTAAAAATCGGAAAAACTGTCGTAAAAGTTGATAATATTGTAGTAAAAGGTGACAACAATATAGAAAAAATTAAAGGACTTTCCTTTGAAATAAGGGAAGGAGAAGTACTTGGAATAGCCGGGGTTGAAGGTAACGGACAGACAGAGCTTATAGAAGCACTAGCAGGACTTCAAAAGATTGAAAGCGGAAGTTATTCTATTGATGGGGTGGATTTAACACATGAAGATGCAGGAAGCATAAGAAAAAAAGGATTGTCACATATTCCTGAAAATAGACATAAAAGAGCAACTCTTGATGACTTTACAATTGAAGAAAATATGGCATTGGGAGTACAGAGTGTATACCAGAAGGGAATGCTTCTGGATTATTCACTGCTTGCTAAAAAAACAGATGAATATATACAGAAATATGACATAAGACCGACAGATGGAAAAATTAAGTTTGGAGGACTTTCTGGAGGGAATCAGCAGAAGGTAGTTGTTGCAAGGGAACTGGAAAAGGAAAATAAATTTATAATAGCTGCACAGCCTACAAGAGGTGTAGATATAGGAGCTATTGAAATGATACATAACATAATTTTAAATGAGAAAACAAAGAAAAAAGCAATATTGGTAGTGTCGGCGGAATTGTCTGAAATAATGGCTTTAAGCGACAGGATAGCAGTAATGCACTCTGGAAAAATTGTAGGAATGCTGGACAGGAAAGATGCGACTACTGAAAAAATAGGAATATTAATGGCAGGAGGAAAATTAGATGACTAAGAAATTGAAGGAAATGATGCCATCGCTTATAGCAGTTCTGATTGCACTGATTATTGGAGGCATTATAATGATATCAAAAGGGGTAAATCCAATATTAGCATATGCAGACATGGCAAAATCTGCGTTTTATCAGACTTCACCGAGATCACCTTTTATGAGTGGACTAGCAAGAACATTATTGACAGCTACTCCTCTTATATTTTCTGCGCTTGCTGCAATGGTGGCTTTTAAGGCAGGATTATTTAATATAGGAGCACAGGGGCAGATGATAGCAGGTGGACTGGCAGCAACATTTTGGGCAGTAACATTTAGAAATTATGTTATAGGTAATCTGCTTATAGTTCTTATCGTTGCAATGGTTGCAGGATTTTTATGGGCAGGGCTTGCAGGATATCTGAAGTCAAAATTTGGTGTAAATGAAGTAATCAGTACAATTATGTTAAACTATATAATTATTGAATTTCAGAATTTCGTGCTGAATGGACCTTTAAAAGATGCTAAAGCAGGAAATACACAGTCAGAAAAGATATTTGATGGAGCAAAACTTCCTACTCTTTTCTTTAAAATTACAAAACAGCGTTTAAATCTTGGATTTATTATCGTAGTTATTTTGGTAATAGCGATTTATTTTTTCTTTAAATATTTTAGAACAGGTTATGACATAAAGGCTGTAGGAAATAGTGAAACTGTTGCAGAAAATGCAGGAATCAGCCCTAAAAAAATGATGTTTCTTGCGATGGGACTGGCAGGAATATGTGCCGGTCTAGGTGGTGCTGAAAGAGTTTTAGGAGGATCAGCACAGTATGTATATACAGAAAGTATAATGGGTGATGCCGGATTTACAGGACTGGCAGTTGCCTTACTTGGAAAAAATAATCCTTTTGGAATACTTATAGCAGCGATATTCTATGCTGCCCTTGATGTTGGAGGATCTACATTACAGCTTAGATATCAGGTTGATAAAGAAATAGTTTCAATAATACAGGCTTTAATAATAATCTTTGTTGCTTCCGAAAATTTATTTAAATTTTTTGTGTCGAAGAGAAAGGGGAAATAATGAATATATTTCAGATTATAAAATTCTTAATAGAACAAACTATAGTAATAGCGCCTCCAATATTGATAACATCGGTAGGAGCCTGTTTATCTGAACGTAGTGGAGTTGTAAATATCGGACTTGAAGGAATAATGTTAAGTGGAGCATTTGCTACTACAGTAGTAAATATAGCTACAGGAAATCCTTATTTGGGAATACTTGCCGGAATAGTAGTAGGAGGACTCATATCCCTTATCCATGCAGTTATAAGTATAAATCTTAAAGGAGATCAGATAATAAGTGGAGTTGCGATAAATCTTTTTGCATTAGCAACAACGTCCTTCTTAATAAAGACATTATATGGAGTAGCAGGAACTACACCTCAGGCACCACACCTTGCAAATAAAAAATTAGTGTTAATAATAATATATGCGATTGCGATTTTAAGTCATTATCTGTTGTTTCACACTGTCCTTGGACTTAGAATACGAGCTGTTGGAGAACATCCACTTGCAGCTGATACAGTTGGAATAAGTGTTTATAAAATAAGATATATAAGTGTTATTTTATCAGGAATGTATGCAGGACTAGGAGGAGCATATCTTACAGCAGTAACATTACCTTCTTTCTCAAATAATATGTCAGCAGGAAGAGGATTTATGGCCATGGCGGCAATGATTTTTGGTAAATGGAACCCAATAGGGGCAATATTGGCGAGTCTTTTGTTTGCTTTTGGACAGGCATTTGCTGATGTAATAAAGGCTTCAAATTTTCCTATTCCACAGCAGTTTTTGACAATGATACCATATGTACTGACATTACTGGCTCTTATAGGATTTGTAGGAAAAGCAAGAGCTCCAAAGGCTTCTGGACAGCCTTATAATAAATAAAATTCCATTTTTATAAAATTTTTTGGAAAAAGTAACAAAAATAATTTGTAAAAATTGAAAAATAAAGGTATAATTTATTAATGAAAACAAAAATAAAATAGGAGGATGGAAAAAAAATGAGAAAAATTTTAACATTTTTAAGTATCATGGCTACATTGGTACTGTTCCTGTAACATCCCTTAAGGAATAAAGTTTCTTATC
>CAJPML010000170.1 GCA_905371725.1 Leptotrichia sp. oral taxon 215 | reverse complement strand
ATATCATATTCCATGATTATTTTTCCATTATTTAATAATATTTTTTTTGTAAAAATCTCATACTTTGCTTTAATTTCTTTAGTCATATAAGTAAAAGAGGTTACTTTCCCCATCTTAAAAATCTGTTTTGAATTTATACTTCCCCTACGATATATTTCAATCGTATTTTCTGTTTCTATTATCCGACATTTCCCGAATTCGTCTTCGTAATGATATTCCCTTTTATTCGGTAAATTTAAAATTTCCATTATTTCAAAACTTTTATTATATTTTTCTCCATAAAAATCCATACTCTTTATAGTTATTTTCATCATAGCCTACTCTTCAAGAAACTCATCAAGGAATTCATCGATATCTTCTTCATCTTCATCATATATCATAATAGTGTCATCTGAATCCTCTTCATCTTCTATTTCTTCAAGTCCATCAAAATTCTGTTTTTCATCCTTTACTTCATCATACTCACCAAATTCTTCATTCCAGTACATATAATCCTTATCCCCATCATAGTATTCCTCTTCCCATACCTCAAGGATTTCATCTTCTTCATCTTCTTCAAGAAGAATAAGTTCTTCTTCATTAGTATCATAAAAAAATACTTTTTTTATTCCAGATTCATTTTCACAAATTAAATATTCTTTCTCATCAACAGTTATATTTGCCAAACAAGTAAAATATTCTTCATCTCCATTAATTACTTTTTCAAATTCTTCACCTGCAGAGTACATAACTCTCTCCCTCCATTTATTTATGATATTTTATATTTTTGTTTATAGAAATCCATCTGTATATCTGCTCTATTAATATTAATCTCATTAATTGATGAGGAAATGTAAAAGAAGAAAAAGCCAGTCTAAAATCAACCAGTTTTCTTAATTCGTCATCAACTCCATTCGATCCGCCTATTATAAAATTAATTTCACTATGTTGCAAAGATATATTTTCAATCTCTACAGCCATTTCTTCAGATGATTTTAATTTTCCTTTTAAATCAAGCAGTATACTGTAAGAACGGTTCCTTTTATTTAATGCATCGATTATTCTTTCTGTTTCTTTCATTACAGCTATTTCAATCCCCTTATTGTCATCTTCTTCAGATAACTCAATAATATTGAGATTCACATATCTTGAAAGTCTTTTTGAAAACTCTGAGATTCCATCCCTGATATATTTATCTTTTATCTTACCAATACATATCATATTAATCTTTACCATATTTTTTTCCATTTTATTTTATATATTCTATTTTTTTCTTCCAAACATCTTATCCAAATCATTTTTTGTAAGCTTTACAATAATCGGTCTTCCATGAGGACATGTATATTTTCCGACTTCATGAAGCCTTCTGACCATATTCCGCATTTCATCCATATCAAGTTTTTGCCCTGCCTTTACAGCCCCCTTGCACGACATTGAGATTATTATATTTTCCCTCAGATCCTTTATTTCATTTTCATTTTTCAGATCCTCAAGAAGTTTCTGCAGAACATTTTTCACATCTTCCCTGAAATCAAATACCGGAACAGCTCTTAATAACATTTCATTATCAGAAAACTGATCTATGTCAAAACCGAATTCACTGAATATTTCCTGATTTTCTGAAATAATGCTTTTTTCAACTGCCGTCACTTCAATCTTCTGAGGTATAAGCAGCTGCTGGGATTCAAGTTTTCTTCTATAAAATTTATCTTTCAGTTCCTCATACAGTATTCTTTCATGGATAATATGCTGATCATAGATTTCCAGCTCATCATTTTTTCCCACAAGAATATATGTATCAAAAATCTGACCCAGTATATTATAGTCAATCTGTCTGCCCTCATGTCTTTCAAATGTACCTACCTTATATCCTTCGTTATTTCTTTCCCTGTCGTCATATTTTTCTGTTTTTTCTGTCTGTGAAAAATTATTTTCCCTTATTTCAGGTATTTCAGAATCCTGTTTTTCACTCCATTTTTCACTGTAAGAAACTGAAAAATCACTATTTTCTTTGCTTTCAGGTATCACCGTTTCTTCAGAAATTACATAATTGTCAGCATGACTTTCTCCCACGCTGTAATCTTTTCCTATTTCAGTTTCTGTCAGATTACCTGCTTCATTCTCAATTTCATTATTTATATTTCCGAATTTCCCGTCATGAGTTTCAAAACTGAAAAACTTCTGGCTCTCTCCCTTTATAACTTCATCTGAAAAAAGATCCTTTATCTTTTCTTCCTTATTTTCCACATTTATATTCTGCTTCAGAAGATCGATATTAGGCTGCCAGTTTTCCCTGTCATTATGATAAAAGAATTCATCTATCGAATCCTTCAGCTGTCTATATATTACCTTATCATTGGAAAATTTGACTATTTTCTTTGAAGGATGCACATTCACATCTATTTCCTTAGGATCTATATCAAAAAATATTATCGCAAAAGGATACTTCCCTTTCATAAGTTTTGTATAATATCCGTCTATTACAGCCCTTTCTATAGTGGAAGATTTTACATATCTTTTATTTATGTATGTAAATATATAGTCCTTACTGCTTCGTAATATTTCCACATTTCCCAGATAACCATATTCAAATTTATTCAGGTTTCTTAAAACTGATTTCCCGAATAATTCCAGAATGGTATTATCTATTCCCCTTCCACTTGTGTTTATAGCGGATTTTCCATCCAGTTCCAGTATAAAGGCAACTTCAGTGTTGGCAAGAGCTTCCTTCAGGACTATATCCCTTATTTTATTATATTCTGTCGACTCTTTCCTCAAAAATTTCTTTCTGGCCGGAGTGTTGTAGAACAGGTCTCTCACTTCTATCTCTGTTCCGGGATTTCTTGAAACTTCTTCAAATTTTCTTACAACTCCTCCATAGCTTCCTATTCTGTATCCTGTGCTGCTTGATGCAGTACGTGTTGTAATAGTCAGTTTTGAAACTGCAGCTATTGATGCCAGTGCTTCTCCGCGAAAGCCATATGTCTGAAGATTAAAGACATCTTCCTTTGTAGAAATTTTTGAAGTGGCATGTCTTTCTATGGAAAGAAGCGTGTCCTCCTTGTCCATGCCTATACCATTATCATTTATTTTTACTTCTGTTCCTCCCTTGAAAACTTCAATCTTAATGACTGTCGCCTTTGCATCAAGGGAATTTTCAATCATTTCCTTAATCATTGAAGCAGGATTTTCTACAACTTCCCCTGCCGCAATTATATTGGACACACTTTCATCCAATATCTTTATATATCCCATTTTTATTCCTTTCAAAATTAGATTTAATACTGTATCTTACTGACTCTATTTTCAATACATTTTACCTTATTATCATCTATATTGCAATAATGCTGTATGATAATTCTATTATATTTTTATAAAATTCCATTTTTCATTTGACTTTGAGTATCGAAACAATTATAATACTCTTAACTAATAATTATAGAAAGGAGATGCACTAATTATTTTACAATTCTGTAACTTAAAGTGCGAGTATCTTATGAAAAGGAAAATCAGTATTATATTATTTATTACTCTCCTAATACTGTGTTCATGTGAAAAAAAAGAAAATAAAAAAATTGATCAGGTTAATATAACAGAAAATCAAAAAAAGGAAGCAGAAAAATATAATAATTATGTCCTGCTCTATAATCATCTTTTACAGATAGATGAATATATAGGGTATTATTTTGATGTAGCCGGAGCAACTGAAAAAATGAAAAAACTGGAAGGAAAAATAAATATTCCATCAATTAATCAGTCTATTTTAGATGGTACTAAAGAAAACATCGGAAAAAATCCTGAGATGAAAGAACTTGATAGTGCTGCTAGAGACCTCATACCACTTCTGTCTGAAATGAAAACATTAACAGACCAGATGACAGAGTACTACAAAGATGGAAATTATTATAAAAATAAATATTTAAGAATTGAAATGCATTTAAAATTTTTGAAAATAACA
>CAJPML010000169.1 GCA_905371725.1 Leptotrichia sp. oral taxon 215 | reverse complement strand
TTTTCCTCTTAACCAAAGGCTATCTCTTTTATCTTTTTTATTTTCATAGCTTTCTTTATTATTTTTTCCTTTAAAGTACCCCTATACTTTAAATTTTTTCTTTAAAACTGTCTTTTCATTTTTTTATACTTGAAGCTATCCCAACTATTCAATTATTTTTTTTCTCAACATTCCTAGAATTACTGCTGAAACTATACTTCCAACTAGTATTGCCAGTAAATACAGGAAGAAATTGTTACTTAACGCCATTACAAGTATTCCACCATGAGGAGCAGGTATTTTTATCTGAAATAATCCTACTAATGCACCTGCTATCGCCGAACCGACTACACTTGCTGGAATTACTCTCGTAGGATCTGCTGCTGCATATGGGATTGCTCCTTCCGTTATAAATGATAATCCCATTATGTAGTTAGTCAGTCCTGCTTCTCTTTCCTGTTCAGTAAATTTATTCTTAAACATTTGAGAAGCCATTGCGATTGCTATTGGAGGTACCATTCCACCTGCCATAACTGCCGCCATTGAGAAAGTTCCACCAGTTGTCATAGTTGTTGCGAGTGTCCCTGTTCCAAATACATAGGCAACTTTATTTATAGGTCCTCCCATGTCAAGAGCCATCATTCCACCTAATAAAGCTCCTAATAATACTGCACTTGTACCTTGCATTGAAGCCAAACCATTATTCATCCATAGATTTAACCTAGCTGCAATTGGATTAACTACAAGCCACATTATTGAACCTGTTATTAATACTGAAAATACAGGATAAAATAGAATCATCTTTAATCCGTTCAAAGCCTTAGGTAACCCTTTAAATGCCCATACCAGGAATTTAACAACATAACCTGCCAGGAAACCACCTATTAATGCTCCAATAAATCCTGGAGTAGGTTCACTTTTTTCATTCATTATTAAATACGGTAAATCTGTTGCCAGTAGTCCTGCTACCAGTCCTGAAGTCAAAGCAGCCCTTTCACTTATACTAAAAGCAATATATCCACTTAATATTGGTAAAAATAAAGCAAATGTACTTTTTCCAATAATCATCAATAATTTTGCTAATTTATGTGTTGTTCCAAAACCACCACCGGCATTTGCATGTCCTGTTATTGTATCTACTAAAAACGCCAGTGCTATCAGTATTCCACCACTTATTACTAACGGAAGCATGTATGATACTCCGCTTAACAGATGTTTGTAAAGTCCTTTTTTCTCAGATGAAGAAGACCCTGATGAAGCTTCTGAAGAACCACTTGCATGGAAAATTGGAGCTTTTCCATCTAAAACCTGTTGAATTAATGCTTTTGCATTATTTATTCCTTCCTTTGCTTCAACTTGAATTAATGGTTTTCCATCAAATCTGTTTACTTCAATGTTTCTGTTTATTGCCAAAATTACACCTTTAGCTTTTCTTATATCATCTTCTGTAAGTACATCTTTTCTTCCGTCAGCACCATTTGTTTCTACTTTTATTTTTATACCCATCTCATTTGCAGCTTTCTTTAATGCCTCAGCAGCCATATATGTGTGTGCAATTCCTGTAGGACAGGCAGTTGCAGCTATTATATAAGGTGTATCTTCTGAAGTTTGAGCATTCCCTGTTTTAGCAGGCATTTCTTTTTTCTCTTCACCTGAAAACTTTTCAGCCTCAGTTTTATTAATAATATCCAATACTTCATCCGCAGTTGCCGCATTTTCAAGAGCCGCCTTAAAATCATCGTCTAACAAAAGCTGTGATAATCTTGCCAATGTTTCAATATGAGTATTATTTGCCCCATCTGGAGCTGCAATCATAAAAAACAATGTTGCAGGTTCTCCATCAAGTGAATCATATTCAATTCCTTCTTTTTTTCTTCCCATTGCAAGAGCAGGTTCTTTTACAAATTCTGTTTTTGCATGAGGAATTGCAATTCCTTCTCCAATTCCTGTAGAACTTTGTTCTTCTCTAGTCATCAAGGCTTTTACATATCCTTCATAATCATTCAGAACTCCTGTTTTTTCATGAAGTTTTGCCAATTCCCTTATAATACCTGTTTTATCAGTTGACTGTACATCCAGATTTATTCTATCTTTAATCAGTAAATCCGATATTTTCATACTTTACACACTCTCCTTGATTATTTTTATCTCTTTGTACAGTTTTTCAACAAGCTTCTTTTCAGCCAATCCATACGAATAAGCTGTTGCACTTCCTGAAGCTACTGCCAGTCTGAAAGAATCTTCTATAGAATATCCCTTCACATATCCTGCTATAAACCCTGCAACCATAGAGTCGCCTGCCCCAATTGAGTTTATAAGCTCTCCTTCCGGTACACTTGCTTCCAGAACAAAATCCTTATTTACGAGTAAAGCCCCATCTCCACCACGTGAAATAATAATATTTTTAACTCTTCTTTCCAAGAAAAACGAACATTTTTTTACTATCTCTTCCTTTGTTTCAAGCTTTTCATTAAACATATCCCTTAATTCATGTATATTCGGTTTAATGAAAAAATTTCCATGTATATTATTCTGTAATAAATTTCCCCTTGTATCAAGTACTATTTCAACATCTGCTTTAATATTTTCTGATAATTCTTTATAAATATTCCTACTTACACTTTCAGGAATACTTCCTGAAAGTACCAGAATATCTCCATCCTTCAAATGTGAAATTTTTTCAGTCAGTTCCTTCAATTTTTCACCTGTAATTTCAGGCGAAAGTCCTGTAAGCTCTGTTTCTTTGTCATTGCCGTTCACTTTTACATTTATTCTTGTATTTCCTTCCAGTTCTACAAATTCTGCATTAATATTGTCCTTTTTCAAATCCTCGACAATAAAATCTCCTACAAAACCTGCGACATAACCTATTGCTGTCGATTCTACCCCAAGATTCTTCAGAACTTTTGACACATTTATTCCCTTTCCTCCTGCTCTAAAGTTCACTTTCCTACTTAGATTCAGATGTTCAGGTTTCAATTCTTCTTCGAGGTACATGTCATAATCCAGTGCAGGATTCAATGTAAGCGTATAAATCATACTTCCTCCTTTTCCTTTTTATTGCGATACTGCTGTTATTAATTAAGATACAGTAGTAAAATACCAGCTAATATTGCTAATAAAAATATTTTTTATATCTATTATTTTCCTTAATAGCCTTATTTGTTGTAATTATTTTACAGTTTCCAAGTGATGAAAATTTTATATTTGATATTTTATTAAATTTATCTTCATCAGCAAGTATATATTTTTCTTCTGAAAGCTCAAGCACTTTTTTCTTTACCATTGCTTCATTGACTTCAGGTGTTGTGAAACCGGCTTTTATGCTTATTCCGTTTGTTCCCAGAAAACATTTATCAAATTGATACTTATCTAAAAACTCAACAGTTTCAATACCCACAACCGCTCCTGTAAGTCCTTTTATTTCTCCACCTGCTATAATTGTTTTTATATTGTTTTTCAATAATTCATCGATGTGCATAGTCCCATTTGTTATAACCGTTACTTCTATATCTTTTAATTTTTCAATAAGATAGAAAACAGTAGTACCCGCATCCAGATAAATAAAATCTCCCTTTTTTATCCTTTTAAATGCTTTTTCTGCTATTTCCTTCTTCCCCTCAATATTTTTATTAAATCTGTCTGCTATTTTCGGATCAAAATTCAATTTTTGCAATTGCGCAATTCCTCCTTTTATCTTTATCAACAGACCATTTTTATACATTTTTTCAATATCTCTTCTTATTGTTGAGGCAGAAACCTTCAGAATACTATCTAGTTCCTGATATGAAAGCCTACCTTTTTTTTCCAGTTCATCCAGTATTTTTTCAAATCTTTCTATCTCTAGCATATTATCTTCCTATTTCCTAATCATTCCAAATTTTATAGTATTTCTTTGTAGTAATATCATATACTTTTTTTATGATAATGTCAATATATTTTTTCAAATTTTATCATTT